>NZ_JBLVOL010000134.1:106958-111174 GCF_053543755.1 Achromobacter semiaridum
CGACCGCCGCTCGGCGAAGCCGCGGGGGAGGCGACCGCGCGGGACACCGATGGAGGATAAGGATCAGGCGTGCTGGGAGCCGGCCGGCAGGAGCCTGGCGCATGGTCCAACGGGGCTGGGGGAACTGGGATTTGGAAAGGTCCGAGCGGGCACTTGGCTCGGGCATTGGGCACCTTGGCAAGAGGCTAAGGAAACCCGTTTTTGGCTGGCAAAAATTTCCGGTGAAGGGCTACGACCGGGCGATTTCCATCTAAGGGTGACAACCCTGCCTGTCAACACCTAATCCGTAACAATGCCCGATGGTCATTTATTGAGCATCGGGCATTATCGCATCGGGGCGCGTTACGTCATGTCGATTGCGATTGATGCGGGCATGTCATGCACGTCATCGCACCATTCGCCCATGTCCTCAATTGCTTTCGCAAGGTCAACCCGCGCGGGTTTCTTCGGGGTAACGGTTTCTGCGAAAGCAGCAACCACGGGGACCGGGGACGCGGGCGCATTGGGGCGCGCACGTTTGGGGATTGCGAACCCGGTAACGGGCAAGGTGTCAGCGATTTGCGCAAGGGCTTGAAGGTTCATCATAGCGGGGCTTTGTGTGGGGTGTCGAATGGGGCGCGCAGAGCGCGCCCCGTGCGGGGCATGGGGTTATGCGGTCACTTCGTCATCGCCGACCCAGAGGGCAAGCGTAGAGGGCGCAGCGGTGCTAATCAGGTGAAACAAGCGCGTAGCAAGCGGGTTTGCGTCATTGATAACGCCCGCTTTCGCGTCAGCGCTGGGGACAACCATACCCAGCAGCGGGAGAATGCCCGCGGTTGCGCCCTTTTTGACCGACACCGACATTTGCGTATCGACGGACTGCTTTTTGGTTTTCCCGAAAATCCCCTGGACCTCATTCTTGCCCGCGACATTCGAGACTTGCTCACTGGTCATTTCATCGCCCTTGCCCGTAGCGACATAGCGCAACCCGTTGCGGTCACGCGCACCCAGCATCAACCCCGCGAACGAAAGCAGCGCGGTGCGCACCGACGCTTTCACATACCGCGCATCGGTCGTAGCGAGAAAGAGCAGAAATTGCACGGTGCGCAATGCTTCTTTCGTATTGGTGACGGTTGCGATGCGGGCGAAAATGTCGGTCAGGTCAGCGCCCATGCTTTCGAGTTTTTCAACGACGGGCGCGGTAAAGTCGCTGGTGACGTGCTTGTAAGCAGCGAACAAATCAGGGTTGAAACCCGCGTTGTTCAGATTCGGTTTCTTGCCCGATTTTTCATGACGGGCAATGTAAGCAGCGTTCTGGTTAACGATTGCTTGGGCGAAAGTTTGGTTTTGCATGGTCTGACCTATCTATGTATGAGTTTTTGAATTCCCGCATTCGTTGATGCGGTAGAAAGATATTAACTGAATTCGTAGCGACAAAACCATGTGCATACGGTTTTTCGTCATTGAATATTTCTATAGCGCTGATTAACAATTTCAATCGGGCAGCGCCCGGAATTCCCTGGTGTGGCTGCGCGGCGCGTGCTAGTCGCGGGCGCGGGCAATGTAAACGGGCGTTTACAGGACGCGCACCCTTGGCGGGCGCGGGCGACGCGGACCAGGCCTGCCCACGAGGCGGAGGCGCCGGGGCGTGGCCTGCAGGGTTGGCGCCGCGCCCGTGGCGGTAGGCCTGGCTCTATGGCGCCGCAGGGTGGCGGCGATGCGGCGCCGGGGTGGCGCCTGCCCCTGCCTACCGCCTGCCGGGCCCAGCCACCCCCGCCGAGGGGCGCCGAGGGCTCGGCGGCCCGTCCCAGGGGCTCGGATTTGGGCCCAAACTAGGAGCCAGCCGTATACAGGAATCCTGCCGTATATAGGCGCCCAGGGCCGCAGCCTGACCGCTCTCCTACCGTCCACGGCTAAACCCGGAATCCAACCCGAACTAGGAGCCAGCCGTATATGAAATCCGAGGACCGCGGTGCCGGGCGCCCTCTCCTATTCCGGTGTGGTGCGGTGTGGTCGCCAACGATTCTGTGCTCAGCGGTGCGATGCGCGCAGCCATGAAAATGGGCACCTCAGTGGGTGCCCAGGTCTTTCCAGATCATTGCTTCTACGGGGTTGGGTGCATCAGCCCGTCCTGTATTGCGTGGGTGTGAGGTCTTGCGAGGCGGGGCTCAGTTCCAGTAGTTGTTGCGGGCGCGTGCAACGCCGCGGCGACTGGTCAGCAAACGCAGCATCTGCTCCTCTTCCCGGTCTTGCATCTGCTCGTAGGCGTCGAGGTCGATGCCGCCGGAACTGGCCGGCGGGAAGATCGGCTCTGCCTTCAGTTCGATGATGAGGGGAATATTACCGGAAGCTGCGTTTGCCATATAGATGTCTGCCTTAGAGAAAAATTGATGGGTGTCGAAGCGACAAAACCCATTCTCCCTGTGGTCGCTTGGCGCTTACAGCTTTGCCGAGCTGAAGGTCTCTCACACACTCGCACACATGGTCGATTCCCGTGCCTACTCCGGTGTGCGCTGCCTTGCCCCAAAAATAGGACGAAAAAGACTCCTGAAAAGACCCCTCAAAAGACCGTCCTAAAAGACCGTCCTAAAGACCGTCCTAAAGACCCGTGTGCAAGACCCTCTCCTGCCGCCTACGACCTGGTCCTGAAAAAGCCCCTTGCGGGGCTTCTGGGGAAAGACTCAGGAGGCGAGCTTCAGTGACCCGGGTGCGGAATGATGATGAACTCGCCCACCAGCTCCTCGGGGCTCTCGGGCAGGCTGTCAGTGAACGCACCGATGCAGATGGCAGGCACGCTGAAGGGCTTGAAGTCGACAAAGTCGGTGCGCTCCAGTTTCTGGTCACCGCTTCCTTCGTTGTAGCGCGCCCAGTCGGGGGAAATCAGGAAGGTGTCGGTCTCCGGCTCAAACTCGACGATCTGCGCAGGAACACCGCCCGCCTGGCACTTCTCTTCGTTGGACAGGACATGGTGTTGGATCGGATGACGCATGCTCTCTTCTCTCTCTAGGGTGTGGTGCGACAGAACCTCTACTGTGCGCGTCCCGGTGTGGCTCGTCTCAGTGTAGGAACCCGATCCGCCAAGTCCATCTCTTCCTCTCTCTGTAGGAGATGCCTGCCCTGCCTACGCCGACCGGGCCTCGTCCAGCTCTTCCGCTCTCTCTGTAGGCATGTCCTTCTCTACAGAGAGGAAGCCAAGCGAACTAGGATGCAGCCGAATATAAAAATCGGATGGGAGGCGAACTGGAGCCCAGCCGTATACAGAGAGGCAGACCGTGTGACTGGGAGCGCGCCGAACACGTGGCGCTTATCTCTCTTGGCGAATAGACCCCTTTGGCTCTTGGCTTTGGCTGCAGGGGGAGAGTTTTCGCCACGGAAGCGCGTTTAGAAGATCACTTGAAGGCCCAAAACCTTACCTTTGCGCGTGAGAGTGGCATGTAGGGAGGAAGCGTTCCCTCTCTCTTGGGTGTGGAGTCTTCTCTCTCCTCTGTATGGGTGGATGCCTCTGTGCGCTCTTCCTCTCTCTACTCATGGGGATGGTTGCTCCTCTCTCCGGTGTTCTCTGTCTGGGTGTGGGTCTTCCTCTCCGGTGTGTCGATCTCCTCTTTCTCTCTACGGTCGTTCTCTCTGTAGGAGATGATCTTCGTCGTGTTCGGGTTTCGCCGATTGCTCCTTTTCGCTTACGTGGAATCGGGCTGGGTCGGGTCAGCGCGGGTTGCTCTCTTCGTCTACGGGAATCGACGCTGGTGCTGCCCTGCCAATCGCATCCTGTGGGGCTTGTTTGGGCCTGGGTGACTCTACCCACCATCTCGGGTCGCGGCGCGCTCTGCGGGCGTTTAAATCGGTCCTCGATTCCGGCCGGCTCTCGTATGGGCTTCGTTTCCGAATCTGGTATTCGGAAGACCCCATTTGTCGTTATTTATCAAGGACTTACAAACGCAAGTCCAAACACCCCTCTGGAATAGGCGAACCAGCGCGAAAAAAGACCCCATCGAGCGCGTGCCAGATGGGGCCGAAAGTCACACCATGCCTAGTGTTGGGTAATGCTCGCGGTGCTTGGTGTGCAGCACCGAGACAGAGATTATGCGGGCGCGTGCCCGGCTTCTTTTGAGGGGCGGGGATCGAACCCGCACATGCCAGCGATTTCGGGATTTCAGGTTTCAGTTCTGGCGCCCTATTCCCACTCCGGACCCGGAGCCCCTAGTCGCTTGCGTCTACCAGTTTCGCCACCCTCACGGAT
>NZ_JBLVOL010000135.1:0-10935 GCF_053543755.1 Achromobacter semiaridum
CCGCGACACCGCCGTCGGCCAATAAGAAAAGCGCCCCTCGGGGCGCTTTTCTCATTTCGTCTTACTGATCCAGCTGAATATTGGCGTCCGCCGCGACGTTCTTCCACTTCTTCACGTCGCTGGCGATCACTTGCTGGAACGCGTCCGACGAACCCGCCACCACCGTGCCGCCCAGGCTGGCCAGCTTGGCCTTCACTTCCGGCGTGTTCAGCGCCTTGACCGAGGCGTCGTGCAGCGCCTTCTTCACATCATCCGGCAGGCCCTTGGGCGCCAGCAAACCGTTCCAGGCGTTGGCTTCGTAGCGCGGCAGGCCGGCTTCCTTGAAGGTCGGCGTGTCGGGCAGTTCGGGCGAACGCACGTCGGCCGCGATGGCGATGGGCCGGATCTGCCCGCCCTTGATGTACGGCAACGACGCCGGCACCGGTTCCCAGATCATCGACACCTGGCCGCTGATCACGTCGGTGAACGCCGGGCCCGCGCCACGGTAGGCGATGTGCATCAGCTTGGCGCCGGTCATCGACTTCATCAGTTCCATGGCCAAATTGCCCAGGCCGCCCGCGCCGGACGAGGCGTAGGTGAACTTGTCGGGGCTGGCCTTGGACGCGGCGATCAGCGCGTTCAGGTCGGTGGCGGGAAAGTCCTTGGTGACGCTCAGCACGCCGGGCACCGTCACCAGCTGCGTGATGGCGGTGAAGTCCTGCACGGCGTCATACGTCAGCGACTTGTACACGGCCGGGTTGGTGCCGTGGGTGCTGGACGACGCCAGCAGCAGGATGTAGCCGTCCGGCGCGGAGTCTGCCACGAAGCGCGTGCCGATCGAACCGCCCGCGCCGGCCTTGTTTTCAACGACCACGGTGGCGCCCAGTTCGGTACCCAGCTGCGCGGCGAACACGCGGCCGATGATGTCGGCGGTGCCGCCCGGTGCAAACGGCACGATCAGGCGCACGGGCTTGGCGGGGTAGGCGGCTTGTTGGGCCGACGCGGCGCCGGCGGCCAGCGTGGCGCCGGTCAGCAATGCAAGCGCGATGGTGGTTTTCTTGAAAGTCATCAGTGTCTCCAGGCGAAGGTTAGTCGAGGCTGCGAGCGAGCCAATCGACGATCAATTCGGCGATCTGGTCGCTATTGCGGTCCAGCATGCAGAAATGGGAATTGCCGGCGATGCCGGTGGCGGGCAGGTCCAGCACGTCGGCGCGCTGGCCGGCCGCGCGCAGCGCCGCCCAGTACGCGTCGGTTTGCGCGCGGTAGCGCTGCCAGGTGTCGTCGGCGCCGAAGTGGTCGCCCCACACCAGCAGTTGCGGGGGCAGGCCGGGGGCGGCGGCGGCGGGCGTGCCGGTGGGTTCAAGGGCCACCACGGCGCGTACCGTGCTGGCGTATTCCTGGGCCAACTGCGTGGCGTATCCACCGCCCTGGCTGTGCCCGACCACGATGCACGGGCCGGTAAGGTCCAGCAGGGCGCGGTAGGCGTCCAGCGCCATCTCGCCATGCGTCAGCCAGCGCGGCACGAACTGCTTGGCGAAAGTGTCGAAAGCATCAACCGGGAATTGCTGCGCGGGATACGCGCGGCGCGGCTGGCCGGCCGGCGCATAGCCGGCTTCCGAGCCGATGCGGAACAGACGCCACGCCTCTTCCTTGGACCGAAAGATGGGCGCGCTGTCGTACACCTGCGGGTACATGGCCCAGGACGCGCGGCCCCGTTCGGGCGCATCGGACACGAACACGTCATAGCCCGATTGCAGCAGCCGCCACAGCCAGCCCTGGCGTCCGTCCGGCGTGCTTTCCCATTGCGCGCCCGTCATGCCGCCGCCGTGCCAAAGCAGCACGGGGTAGGGATGGCGCGGCTGGGCCAGCCGGTATTCCTGCACGTACAGCTGGCCGACGGGGTAGCCGCCGTTCATGTCGATCAGGCGGGGCGCGTTGTCGACGACCTGCAATTGCTGCATGGGCACGCCGCCGGCCACGGCCTCGGCGCCGCCCACGAAATGGCTGCGGATGGACTTGAGCAAGACGGGGGAGTCGGGCATCAGGGTTTTCCAGAAGTCGATGCCGGGATGTTAGTTGCCAGATGTTTCTGCCTTGTGCAAAATGCGCAACGCCTGTGCCAAATCGGCACAGATGAATCACCGCTTGCCCGGAGAAGAACCCGATGGACACCAAATGGCTGGAAGACTTCGTGGCGCTGTCGAAGTCGCGCAATATGTTCCAGGCCGCCGAGGCGCGCAGCGTGACGCACCCGGCGTTCGGGCGCCGTATCAAGGCGCTGGAGGAATGGGCGGGCGTGCCGCTGGTGGAACGCGGCCATCAGGTGTCGACGCTGAACGCGGCCGGGCGCAGCATGCTGGCGGCGGCGATTGATGTGCTGGACATCCTGCGCGACACGCGCCAGGCGCTGCAAAAGCCCGAGCAGGAACGCAATCGGAAAATCACCATCGCGTCGGGCAAGACGCTGGCGCATTCGGTGCTGCCCGGCGTGATGGCCCGCGTGCAGCAGGGCATGGCCGCGTTTCAGCTCAAGGTGGTCACCACCACGCTGAACTACGGGGTGGACATGCTGGCCGACGGCGAAGTGGACTTTCTGCTGTGCCATGCGCACGAGCCGCTGTACGCAAAGATCGACAACCCCGGCTACCGCTGGCGCCGAGTGGGCGCCGACAAGCTGGTCGCCGTCAGCGCGCCGGTGGCGGCGGGCGGCCGGCACCCGCGCTATGCCGTGCCCAAGCTGCCGTCCGATCCGCCCGTGCCATTTTTGGCCTATGCCGACAGCATGTCGTTGGGACGCATCCTGGATGATCGGCTGCGGGGGCTGTGTTTGATCGGGCAGTTGCAGACGATGTACGAATCGGACCTGGCCGACGCGCTACACGCCATGGCGCGCCAAGGCTTCGGGCTGGCCTGGCTACCGCACACGTTGATCGAATCGGACCTGCGCGCCGGGACGCTGGTGCGCGCGGATAGCGCCCGCAATGACATCCATATGGAAATCCGAATTTATCAATCGGTAGACAATGCCAAATCCCTGGCGCGCGATGTGTGGGGGCGTATCGAGGCGTACGCGGCACGATGACGGGCTTGGGGCGGGGCGACGCCGGGTGGGGCCTGCAATAAATGAGGGCGAGCCGGGGCCGCCTTCGCCTCGCCCGCGCCCCGCGATGCCGGCCGCGGGCATAAAATACCGGATTACCCCCATCCCGCACCCACGCACCCTACAGGATTCCGCGCCATGAACGCCCGTATCCCCGACGACGCACTGCCGCCCACCCTTGATCCCGACGCCCTCCAGGCGTTTGTCGACGACAAGTGGGACAACGAGATCATCCCCGCGCTGACCGACTACATCGCCATCCCGGCCAAGAGCCCGGCGTTTGACGCCGACTGGGAAAAGAACGCGTTCATCGAGCGCGTGGTGCGCGATGCCGCCGCCTGGGTCGAAGCGCAGAAGGTCTCTGGCCTGAAGCTGGAAGTGGTGCGCCTGCCGGGCCGCACCCCCGTCATCTTTTTTGACGCGCCCGCCACGCGCAGCGACAACGGCGACACCGTGTTGCTGTACGGCCACCTGGACAAGCAGCCGGAATTTTCGGGCTGGCGCGCGGGCCTGGGCCCATGGACGCCCAAGTACGAAGACGGCAAGCTTTACGGCCGTGGCGGCGCGGACGACGGCTACGCCGTGTACGCCTCGCTGACCGCCATCATGGCGCTGGACAAGCAAGGCATTCCGCGCCCGCGTTGCGTGGGCATCGTGGAAACCTGTGAGGAATCGGGCAGCTACGACCTGCTGCCCTACGTGGACGCGCTGCGCGACCGCCTGGGCAACGTCGCCCTGGTGGTGTGCCTGGATTCGGGCGCCGGCAACTACGACCAGCTCTGGATGACCACGTCGCTGCGCGGCATGGTGTCGGGCACGCTGGAAGTGCAGGTGCTGGACGAAGGCGTGCATTCGGGCGATTCCAGCGGCGTGGTGCCGTCGTCGTTCCGCATCCTGCGCCATCTGCTCGACCGCCTGGAAGACAGCGCCACCGGCCGCCTGCTGCCGCAAAGCCTGCATTGCGAAATTCCCGCCGAACGCGTGGAACAGGTGGCGGCCACCGCCCGCATTCTGGGCGACGAAGTGTGGCGCCGTTTCCCCTGGAGCTGCGGTGCCGAGGGCGGCTTTGTGCTGCCGATGACGACCGAGCCCGAACAAGCGTTGCTGAACCGCACGTGGCGCCCGACCTTGTCGGTGACCGGCGCCGAAGGCCTGCCGCCGCTGTCCAGCGCCGGCAACGTGCTGCGCCCGCGCACCGCGTTCAAGCTGTCGCTGCGCCTGCCGCCGCTGATCGACGCCGTGGCCGCCTCGCAGGAAATCAAGGAACTGCTGGAAGCCGACGCGCCTTACAACGCCAAGGTCATCTTCAAGGCCAACGAAGGCGCCGCCACCGGTTGGAACGCCCCGGCCTCCGTGCCGTGGTTGACGCAGGCGCTGGACGCCGCCTCGCAGCAGTACTACGGCCAGCCTTGCGGCTATATCGGCCAGGGCGGCACGATTCCGCTGATGAGCATCCTGCAAAAGGGCTTTCCGAAGGCGCAGTTCATGGTGTGTGGCGTGTTGGGGCCCAAGTCCAACGCGCACGGCCCCAATGAATTCCTGCACGTGCCCTATGGCAAGAAGCTGACGGCCGCCGTTGCGCAAACCATGGCGGCCATGCCGGCATGATTTCGACTTCCGACGCTTATGCCAACGTGGTGGCTGAAACCCGCCACTGGCTGACGCAGGCCGTGATCGGCCTGAACCTATGCCCGTTCGCCAAGGCGGTTCAGGTCAAGGACCAGATCCGCTTTGCCGTCAGCGACGCCACCGACGCCGAAGGGGTGCTGACCGACTTGCAGGACGAGCTTGCCCTGCTGGCCGAGACCGACCCCGAGAAGATCGACACCACCTTGTTGATCATTCCCGACGCGTTGGACGACTTCCTGGATTTCAACGATTTCGAGGACCTGTCCGACCGCCTGCTCAAGCGCATGCGCCTGGTGGGCGAATTGCAGGTGGCCACGTTCCACCCGCAGTTTCAGTTTGCCGACACCAAGCCCGACGATATCGAGAACTACACCAACCGCGCGCCGTACCCGATCCTGCACCTGCTGCGGGAAGACAGCATCGACCGCGCGGTGGAGTCGTTTCCGGACGCCTCGGAAATCTATGAAAAGAACATCGACACGATGAATAAGCTCGGCCTGGAAGGCTGGAAAAAGTTGATGAGCAAAGCCTAGGCATCCCTTT
The DNA here is from genome assembly GCF_053543755.1 of Achromobacter semiaridum. Classification (NCBI taxonomy): domain Bacteria; kingdom Pseudomonadati; phylum Pseudomonadota; class Betaproteobacteria; order Burkholderiales; family Alcaligenaceae; genus Achromobacter; species Achromobacter semiaridum. Next base: position 5,252 of record NZ_JBLVOL010000135.1, read on the forward strand.
CGCCCCGACAACGCCGGCCGCATCGTGGCCGACGTGGCCTATGGCGCCGATGCGCGCCAGCGCCTGGATATCTACGCGCCACCCGGCGTGCGGAACCGCCCGTCGCGGTCTTCTTCTATGGCGGCGGACACCACGGTCAACCCCCATCGCAATACCGAAGGCCTGTCCGCCGCCTTGCAGGCCGCCCGGGTGCCCGTGACGCTGCGGGCGGCCCCATAGCGCGGTCAAGTAGCGCAGGGGGCGCATTCCCGCCAGCTGCTGCGGGTTTTCCCCGATGAATCCAATGCGTCCGGGCCTACGTATATACGGCATCCACGCACGCAGCCGGGAATTGCGACGCCCACCGAAACCCCTGCGTTTAACCCTCCGAACCAGGAGAAGACCGATGAGATCCCCCACTGACTCCGAGCGCCTGGCGCTGGACAAGGCTTGCGCGCCGCAGGCCGCGCAGCCCTTGTCGCTGACCGAGCGCCTGTTGCGTCGGCGCTTGCTGGGCCAACTGGGGCCATTGCAAGACGGGCGACTGGTGATTGACGACGCAATGGGCAGCGTCGAACTGGGCGGGCAGGGCGCCTGGGCGGGCCGCCCGTTGCGCCTGCGCGTGCGCGATCCGGCGTTCTACCGCGCCATCGCCGCCAACGGCAGCGTGGGCGGAGGCCAATCGTATGGCGACGGCCATTGGCAATGCGACGACCTGACCGGCCTGATCCGCCTGTTGGTGCGCAACCGCGGCCTGCTCGACGGCATGGAGGGCGGCGTGGCGCGGTTGGGCGGCGTGGCGATGCGGGCCTTGCACGCGTGCCGGCGCAACACGCGCGCCGGCAGCCGCCGCAACATTGCCGCCCACTACGATCTGGGCAACGACTTTTTCAGCCTGTTCCTGTCGCACGACATGATGTATTCGTCAGCCATGTGGGCGGGCGAGGACGACACGCTGGAGCAGGCGTCCACCCGCAAACTGGACGTGATCTGCCGCAAATTGGACCTGCAACCCGGCCAGCATGTGGTCGAGATCGGCACGGGGTGGGGCGGTTTTGCGCTGCACGCGGCGCGCCACTACGGCTGCCGCGTCACCACCACGACGATCTCGCGCGAGCAGCACGCGCTGGCCACCGAACGCATCCGGCGCGCCGGCCTGCAATACCGCGTGGACGTGCTGCTGCAAGACTATCGCGACCTGCACGGCCAGTTCGACAAGCTGGTGTCCATTGAAATGATCGAAGCGATCGGGGCCGACTACTTGCCCGCCTACTTCGGCAAGGTGGGGCAACTGCTCAGGCCCGATGGCGTGGCGCTGATCCAGGCCATCACCATCGAAGACCACCGCTATGCGCAGGCGCTCAAGGCGGTGGACTACATCAAGCGGCATATCTTCCCGGGCAGCTTCATGCCGTCCATCCAGGCAATGCTGCAAGCGAAGACGCGCGCCAGCGACCTTAGCCTGGTGCATCTGGAGGACTTTGGCCTGTCTTACGCGCGCACGCTGAAAGCGTGGCGCGAGCGCTTCATGGGCAACCTGGATGCGGTGCGGGGGCAGGGCTTTGACGACCGCTTCATCCGCCTGTGGGAGTTCTATCTGGCCTACTGCGAAGGCGGCTTTCGCGAACGCGCCATCGGCGTGTCGCACCTGCTGTTGGCCCGGCCCGGGGCCACGCCGGCATCGGCGCGGTGGACGGCGCCATGACTTGCGGCATGCTTTCCGCCATGCCGTTCGCCATGCTTGCCCTCATGCAAGCCCTCATGGTGGCCGCCGTGGCCGTGCTGCTGATGGCCGGCGGCTGGCTGTGGCAGCGGCGCCATGACAACGCGGGCATTGTTGACGCGATGTGGGCGTCCGGCATGGCCGCGGCCGCCGTCCTGCTGGCCTTGACCGGCCCCGGCGCAGCCACCCCGCGCGTGCTGCTGGCCGTGTTGGGCGGCATCTGGGCGGGACGGCTGGCGCTGCACATCTGGAAGCGCGTGCGCCATGGCGAAGAAGACGGCCGCTACCGCGCCCTGCGCGCCCACTGGCACGGCAGCCAGGGCAAGTTCGCGCTGTTCTTCCTGGCGCAGGCGGGGCTGGTCGTCTTCATGTCCTTGCCCTTCATCGCGGTGGCCGCCAACCCCGTGCCCGGCATGACGCCCTGGGCGTGGCTGGGCGTGCTGGTGTGGGCGGTGTCGGTGGCGGGCGAAACCGTGGCCGACCGCCAATTGGACGCCTTTCGCGCCGACCCGGCCAACCGTGGCCGCACCTGCCGTGTCGGCCTGTGGCGCGTATCGCGGCACCCCAACTACTTCTTTGAATGGTTGCACTGGTTCAGCTACGTGGCGTTGGCGGCGGGCAGCAGCCTGGCATGGCTGGCGTGGGTGGGCCCCGTCGCCATGTACCTCTTCCTGCGCTGGATCAGCGGCATTCCGTACACCGAGGCGCAAGCGCTGCGCAGCCGGGGCGAAGACTATCGCCGGTACCAACGCACCACGCCGATGCTGTTTCCGTGGTTTCCGAAGCGCGATTGCGCCGCGCATCACCGCACACCGACTCCAGGGGAATAATCATGAACGCCGCCGCTTTGACTGAATCCCGCCTGGCTTCCGACCGGGCCGCGCCCGGACTGCTGGGCCTGGCTGAACGCGGCCTGGTGCCCGATGCGCTTTTGCGCCTGGGCATCCGGCGCCTGTGCGCGCAGCGCCTGCGCGACGAAACCGCCGGGGGCCCCGCCGCCCAGGCGCGGCGCTATCACCAGCTGATCGATGAACTGCGCGCCAGCCCCGTGGCCATTCACACCGACGAAGCCAACGCCCAGCACTACGAATTGCCCGCGGAATTCTTCACGCTGTGCCTGGGCCGGCAGTTGAAGTATTCCGGCTGCTACTACGCCACGGGCCGCGAAACGCTGGACCAGGCCGAAGCCGCCATGCTGGAGCTCTATGGGCTGCGCGCCGAACTGGCGGACGGCCAGCGCATCCTGGAACTGGGGTGCGGCTGGGGTTCGCTGACCCTGTGGATGGCCGAACGCTACCCGACGGCGCGCATCACCGCCGTGTCGAACTCCGCCTCGCAGCGCCAGCACATCCACGCGCAATGCCGCGCGCGCGGGCTGGACAACGTGGATGTCATCACCTGCGACGTCAACACCTTGCAACTGCATCCCCAGACCTTCGACCGCTGCGTGTCCGTGGAAATGTTCGAGCACATGCGTAACTACCAGGCTCTGCTGGCGCGCATCGCGTCATGGCTGCGTCCGGGTGGCAAGCTATTTGTCCACCTGTTTGCGCACCGCAGCCTGATGTACCCGTTTGAGACCGAAGGCGACGGCAACTGGATGGGCCGGCATTTCTTCACGGGCGGCATCATGCCGTCGGCCGACACCTTGCTGTGGTTCCAGGGCGACCTGCGCATTGAAGCGCGCTGGCTGGTTGACGGCAGCCACTACCAGCGCACCGCGAACCACTGGCTGGCCAACCAGGACGCCCATCGCGCCGACGTGCTGACCGTGCTGGAAAAGGCTTACGGCGCGCCGCTGGCTCGCCTGTGGTTCCACCGCTGGCGCCTATTCTGGATGGCGTGCGCCGAATTGTTCGGCTATCAGAACGGGCAGGCCTGGATGGTGGCCCACTACCGCTTTGCGCGGCCAGACTGAAGGAGGGCACAGCCCATGCGCAAGACCTTATGTGTTGCCGGGATGGCGGCGCTTGCCGCCTTGACGGGCTGCGGCAGCCCCACGCCGATGCCGCCCGTGGCGCAGGTGGACATCGCGCGCTTCATGGGCGACTGGTACGTGATCGCCGGCATTCCGACCTGGCCCGAGCGCGCGTCGTTCAACGCGGTGGAAACCTATGCCTTGCGGCCCGACGGCGGTATCCAGACTACGTTCCGGTATCGCCACGGCGGCTTTGACGCCAAGGTGAAGACGATGCGGCCCGAAGGCACCGTCCAGCCCGGCACCGGCAACGCCGTGTGGGGCATGCAATTCATTTGGCCGATCCAGGCGGAATACGTCATTGCCTATGTGGACGATGCCTACCAGCAGACGATCATCGGCCGCAGCAAGCGCGACTACGTCTGGATCATGGCGCGCACGCCCACCTTGCCGGATGCCGACTATGCGCGCCTGGTGGACAAGGTGCGCAAGCTGGGCTACGACCCGGCACTGCTGCGCCGCGTGCCGCAGCAATGGCCGGAGCCGGGGCCCGAGCCCCGCACGTATCCCGATGCCGGCAAGGGTTAGGGCGCGGCTGCGGAAGGCGTGCCCCGCTAAATATTTTTTGGTTATATAAACCGGCTGTTTTATTTGCCGCCCGCGCGCGCCGCCGGGCATCTGATCCGGTCCTCATACCCGTGCAGAAGGCGACGGCATGGGCCGCAAAGCCGTGCTGGTCATACCAGTGATGCGTCGCATAAAAATTTCACGAAACTTACGGCAAGGGTTTTCCCGCTACGTCCCGGGATTATTTTTCCCATAGCATCGCACCCAAAATCAAAAGCGCGACCATTTGTTACCCATGGGATCGCGCCCACGGGGCTCCACCAATTCGCCCCAGGATCCGGAAAAGAACTTTATCCAAGTTGGGAGACTTGCATGCAACGCCGTTCGTTTTTGAAGAAAGCCACCTTGGGAGCCGCTGCCGGCGGCGCCACCCTGGCGGTGCCCGCCATCGCGCAGGAAGCCCCCACGCTGAACTGGCGCCTGGCGTCCAGCTTTCCCCGCAGTGCCGACGCCATTTTCTCGGGCGGGGAAAGCGTCGCCAAGTATGTGTCGGAAGCCACGGGCGGCAAGTTTTCCATCCGCGTGTTCCCGGCCGGTGAAATCGTGCCCGCGCTGCAAGTGCTGGACGGCGTGCAAAACGGCACGATCGAATGCGGCCACAGCGCGTCGTACTACTACTACGGCAAGGATCCGGTCCTGAGCTTTGACGCCGCCGTGCCGTTCGGCCTGAACACCCGCCAGATGAATTCGTGGATGCGCCACGGCGACGGCCTGTCGCTGCTGCGCGACGTCTTCAAGACCTACAACATCGTCAACTTCCCCTGCGGCTATACGGGTACGCAGATGGGCGGCTGGTTCCGCAAGGAGATCAAGACGGTGGATGACCTGAAGGGCCTGAAGTTCCGCGTCAGCGCGTTCGCGGGCGCGGTGCTGTCGCGCCTGGGCGTGGTGCCGCAGCAGATCGCCGGCGGCGACATTTACCCGGCGCTGGAAAAGGGCACCATCGACGCGGCCGAATGGATCGGCCCCTATGACGATGAAAAGCTGGGCTTCAACAAGGTGGCCCCGCATTACTACTACCCGGGCTGGTGGGAAGGCACGCTGCAAGTGTCGCTGTACGTTAACCAGGACGCCTACAACAAGCTGCCCAAGCACTACCAGGCCATCCTGGCGCAGGCATCGGCCGCGGCGACCAACGACATGATCGCCAAGTACGACGCCGAGAACCCGGCCGCCCTGCGCCGCCTGATCGCCCAGGGCGCCAAGCTGCAATCGTTCCCCAAGCCCGTCATGGACGCGTGCTTTGCGGAATCGGTCAAGCTGTACGACGAAATGAGCGCCAAGAACCCGGTGTTCAAGAAAGTCTACGAAAGCATGAAGAACTTCCGCGACAACGAACTGCCCTGGTTCCGTGTTGCCGAAGGCAGCTATGACAGCTACATGGGCACGATCAACCGCGGCAAGTAAGCCCCGGCCGCTTGCGCCCAAGGCGCGCGG
>NZ_JBLVOL010000135.1:10966-47019 GCF_053543755.1 Achromobacter semiaridum
AGCCCCGCGCGCTTGCCGGATTTTTGCCTCTGTACTTTCGCCCCTGTCCCTGTCTGTCTCTCCTCAAGTTGCACATTGACCGCGCGTAATTCCCGCGCCGGTCCGGATATCCAACATGAATGCCCTATTAGCCCTATCCCGTTTGATCGATGCGATCAACACGGTGGTCGGCCGGTGCGTGACGTGGTTGACGCTGGTCGTCGTCCTGGTCAGCGCCGGCAACGCCGTCGTGCGCAAGGTCTTCCAGATCAGCTCCAACGCCTGGCTGGAAATGCAGTGGTACCTGTTCGGCGCCATCTTCCTGCTGGCCGCCGGCTACACGCTGCTGCGCAACGAACACGTGCGCGTGGACGTGCTGTCCTCGCGCCTGTCGCGCCGCAAGCAGATCTACATCGACATCTTCGGCGTCATCTTCTTCCTGATGCCGGCCTGCCTGCTCATCACCTACCTGTCGTGGCCGGTGTTCATGGATTCGTTCGTAACGAACGAACAGTCGTCCAATACCGGCGGCCTGATTCGCTGGCCGGTCAAGCTGCTGATTCCCGTCGGCTTCGCCTTGCTGGTGTTGGCGGGCCTGTCGCACCTGATCAAGTGCGTGGGTTTTTTGATGGGCAAGTGTCCGGACCCCGGCGCGCGCGCCAGCGAGATTTCCGCTGAAGAAGCCCTGGCGCTGGAAATTGCCGAAGAAGCGCGCGTGCGTGAAGAACGCGCGTTGGCGGCGCAAGCCGGGCAGGCGCCAGGCGGCGCCCGCGATCAACACGGACAGGACGGACGCTGACCATGGAATTCTTGACTGCAAACATGGCCCCCATCATGTTCGCCACCCTGGTGGTGTTCCTGTTGATGGGCTTTCCCGTGGCTTTCGCGCTGGCGGCCAACGGCATTCTTTTTGCGTTGATCGGCATTGAACTGGGCCTCTTGAACGCGGCGTTGTTCCAGGCCTTGCCGCAACGCATCTTCGGCATCATCTCCAACGACACCTTGCTGGCGGTGCCATTCTTTACCCTGATGGGCCTGGTGCTTGAACGATCAGGCATGGCCGAGGACCTGCTGGAAACCATCGGCCAGCTGTTCGGCACCGTGCGCGGGGGCCTGGCCATCGCGGTGGTGTTCGTGGGCGCGATGCTGGCGGCCACCACGGGCGTGGTGTCGGCTTCGGTGATTTCGATGGGGCTGATCTCCTTGCCCATCATGCTGCGCTATGGCTACGACCGCAGGCTGGCCAGCGGCATCATCGCCGCGTCCGGCACGCTGTCGCAGATCATCCCGCCGTCGCTGGTGCTGATCATCCTGGCCGACCAGCTGGGCCGCTCCATCGGCGACATGTACCGTGGCGCCATCGTTCCGGGCTTCCTGCTGGCCGGCACCTACGTGGTGTTCGTCATCATCAAGTCGTACCTGAAGCCCGATTCGGCGCCGGCGCTGCCGGAAGAAGCGCGGTCCTTTCACGAAGCCAACGGCACGCGCGGCGGCCGTTCGCTGCTGGTGCTGATGGTGATCTCGGCGTTGTCCGCGTACTTTGTCGGCCAATACATCGAAGCCGATACGGCGCCGGTGGACGAGCAGATCGTGCTGTCGCTGCTGATCTGGGGGCTGACCGCCTTCATCATTGCCGGCGTCAACAAAGTCTTCAAGCTCGGCATGCTGTCGGCACTGGCCGAACGGGTCACCTTCGTGATGATCCCGCCGCTGTTCCTGATCTTCCTGGTGCTGGGCACGATCTTCATCGGCGTGGCCACGCCGACCGAAGGCGGCGCCATGGGCGCGGTGGGCGCCATCATCATGGCGATGATTCGTGGCCGCCTGACGCTGAACCTGATGAAGCAGGCCATGGACACCACCACCAAGCTGTCCACCTTCGTGGTGTTCATCCTGGTGGGTTCGACGGTGTTCGGCCTGACCTTCCGGGGCGTCAATGGCGATTTGTGGGTGGAACACCTGCTGATCAGCCTGCCGGGCGGTGAGCTGGGCTTCCTGATTGCCGTCAGCGTGCTGACCTTCGTGCTGGCCTTCTTCCTGGACTTCTTCGAACTGGCCTTCATCATCGTGCCGCTGCTGGGGCCAGTGGCCGACAAGCTGGGCATCGACCTGATCTGGTTCGGCGTGCTGCTGGCCGTCAACATGCAGACCTCGTTCATGCATCCGCCGTTTGGCTTTGCGCTGTTCTACCTGAGGTCGGTGGCGCCCAAGGATAGGTACAAGGACAAGGTCACGGGGCGCATGATCGAACCCGTCACCACGGGCCAGATCTATCGCGGTTCCATCCCGTTCATCGTGATTCAGCTGGCGATGGTGGCGGCCGTGATGGCGTTCCCTGGTCTGGTCATGCACTACAAGAGCGACGAGGCGCAGGTGGATTCCAGCAAGGTGAAGATCGAGGTGGATACGTCCTACGGCACCAGCACCTATGGGGGTGACGATCCGGGGGCGGATTTCAAGTAGCGGATCAGAATGCCGGCAGCGATGCCGGCATTTTTCTTTTGGGGATATCCCTAAATGGCGGTCCAAAGGTATTGCATACAAGATACCGTCATTGTGACCGCCGCCGTTCGGCGCGCGGCCTGTGCGCCTTTCCCCGTTTCCTGTGTCCGGCCACGCGGCGTCTTGTCGGCGCGCGCGCGGACGGTGCTGCATTGCCTTGTTTTTGGCCCTTGCCCCCCGCTGGAGAGTCGTATGAATGTGTCCCGCCGCCATGCCCTGGCCGCGCTTGCCGCGCTGCCCCTGATGTCGCTGACCTCGCGCCTTGCGTGGGCCCAGACCGCGTTTCCGACGCGCCCCGTGCGCCTGCTGGTGGGCTTTGCGCCCGGCGGCCTGACGGACATTGCCGCCCGCGCGCTGGCCGAGCGCATGGGCAAGACCCTGAAGCAGAACGTGGTCGTGGAAAACCGGCCGGGCGGGCAGGCAATCATCGCCACCGTGGCGGTGGCGCGCGCCGAACCCGACGGCTACACGCTGGGCTTTGCCGGCACCAACGGCATGATCCTGAACCCCTTGCTGTACAACAACCTGCCGTACCAGCAGTCGGATTTCAAGCAGCTGGGGTCAATGGGCAAATCGCCCATGCTGTTGATCGTGCACCCCGACCTGGGCGTGAATACCGTGCAGGAATTCATTGCGCTGGCCAAGAAAAAGCCCGGTGACATTACCTGCGCCCATGCCGGGCGAGGGGTCATCAACCACCTGGCGTTGCTGCACTTCCAGTCCAAGACCGGCACGCAGTTTCAAGACGTGCCGTACAAGGGCAGCGGCCCCGCGCTGCTGGACCTGATGGCCGGCACGGTGCAGAGCACGTTCGACTTTCCCACGTCGGCCTTGGCCAACATCAAGTCAGGCAAGCTGAAGGTGCTGGCCGTGACCGCCGACAAGCGCCTGTCCAGCCTGCCCGATGTGCCCACCATGAAAGAGGCGGGCGTTGACGGCTTCGAGCTGTACACGCGCATGATGATTTCCGGCCCCGCCGCCATGCCCGCGGACGTGGTCAAGGTGCTTGAGAACGCCGTGCGCGAAGGCACGCGCGACCCCGGCCTGATCCAGCAATTCGCTGAGCAGGGCGTGGCCGTGGAGTTCACCTCGTCGGCGGACCTGGACAAGGTCATTGCCGATGAATCCGCCATGTGGGCCCAGGTCATCAAGGCCAACGGCGTGCCCAAGACCGATCTGAAAGCGTAAGGACGCACCGTGACCGACCAAGCCCGCATTACCGTCAGCCCCGAAATTGCCCTGATCGACGTCGCCCGCGACATCCGCATCGAGGGCTTTCCGGCCTATGCCTTCATCACCGTCCGCGCCAGCATGCAGATGTGCGGCGCGCCGTGGCGGTCGCAAGCCGTGTTCGTGGCCGGCCACGACGGCAGCCTGGACCTGGGGCGCGACAGCCCCGTGTCGGGCAGCTACGCCGAGCCGTCCGCCATGGGCCTGGTGTGGTCCATGGTGTGCGAAGACATGAGTCGCGTGGTGTTTCCGCCGGATCGCACCGAGCCGCTGGTCATCCAGATCGACGCCACCGACGGGACGCACCATGCATCGGCGCAGCTGGTGCAGGACTTTCTGGAAGAGGGCGTCACGCACCGCGCGGTGCGCGAGCAGGTGGGCGGCATGACCGTTTCCGGCGAACTGTATACGCCGGCGGGGCCGGGCCCGCACCCGCTGGTCATCTACATGAACGGGTCGTCGGGCGGCGTGAACGCCCCGCGCGCCGCGTTGTTTGCCGCGCGCGGCTTCCAGTGTCTGGCGCTGGCCATCTTCAACTACGACGGCCGGCCGAAGTATCTGAACGACATGCCGCTGGAATATTTTGAACACGCGCTGCGTTGGGCGCATGCCGAACTGGCGCCGCGCGACGGCTTCGTGGCGTTATCGGGCATCAGCCGTGGCGGCGAGACCTCGCTGCTGGTGGCCTCGCACTATCCCGATTTGGTCAGCGCGGTGGCCGCCTATGTGCCGTCGCCGGTCATGCACGGCGTGGTCAGCGCGGGCTCGCCCGGCACGGGCCGCAATGCGCAGGTGTGGACCAAAAACGGCGAACCGCTGCCGCATCTGTGGCAGGACAACGCCAGCGCCGATTGGGAAGCCGCCTACGCGTCCGAGCCGCCGTATCGGCAAACCCACGCCTTTCTAAGCGCCACGCGCGATGCGGCGGCGGTCGAACGGGCGCGCATTCCGGTCGAGAACTATCCCGGCCCGGTCATGCTGATCAGCGCGTCCGACGACGGTTTCTGGCCCAGCACGGCGTATTCCGAAATGGTGATGCGCCAGCGCCAGGCGCACGGTCTGCCCACGTTCCACCACGTGTGCATGGGGGCGGGGCACCATGTGCATTACCCGTACCTGCCGGCCACGCTGATCAGCAAGCCGCATGCGATGTCGGGCCTGCTGCTGGACGCGGGCGGCACGCCGGCCGCGAATGCGGCGGGCAACGAGGGGTCTTACCTGGCGGTGCTGGAATTTCTGAACCGCGCGGCGGGCACGCCCACCGACGGTACAGGGGCCACTATTCCTCGGTAGCCCATTCCACCTGCACGCCCAGGCTGCGCAGGTTTTCCACGAACCGCGGATGCGCGCGACGAATCGGCGTCGCGTTGCGGATCTCGGAACGCCCCTTGATGCTGCTGGCGACCATGAACAGCGCGATCGCCACGCGAATGATGTAGGGGCTTTCCACCACGGCCGGCGTCAGCGGCATGCCGCCGAACGTCACCACGCGATGCGGGTCCGATGAAAACACGTGCGCGCCGAATTTGGACAGTTCGCCCGTCCAGCCCAACGCGCCGTCGTAGACCTTGTTCCAGAACATGGCGTTGCCTTCGGCGCACACGCCCAGCGCGATGAAGATGGGCAGCAGGTCCACCGGAAAATACGGCCACGGCGCGGCTTCCACCTTGGTCAGCACGTTGCTGGTGAAGGGCGTTTGCACCTTCAGCGGCCCGCTGCGCAGCGCGCGCGACCAGCCGTCCTTGTGCTCGATCGTGACGCCGAACTTGGCGAAGGTGCGGTCGATCAGCGGGAAGTTGCCCGGCGTGCGGTTGCGCACCACGACGTCGCCGCCCGTGATCGCGCCCAGCGCAAGGAACGTGGTGATCTCGTGGAAGTCTTCTTCAAAGGTGAACTCGCCGCCGCCCAGCGTCGCGCCACCACGCACGGTCAGGCGCGACGTGCCGATGCCGTCGATATCGGCGCCCATCATCACCATGAAGCGGCAGAATTCCTGCACGTGCGGTTCGGACGCGGCGTTGGTCAGCGTGGATTCGCCTTGCGCGGCGGCCGCGCACAGCACGAAGTTCTCGGTGGTGGTGACCGATGCGTAATCCAGCCAGTGGTGCGTGGCCGTCAACGGCCCGCTGCTGCGCACCAGCAACGACCCGCTGGCGCGTTCGACTTCACCGCCGAACGAACGGAAGATGTCCACGTGCGGATCGATTTCGCGTACGCCCAGCGTGCAGCCCTTGACGTTGTCTTCCAGCCGCGCCACGCCAAAGCGCGCCAGCAGCGGCGGTACCAGCATGATCGACGAGCGCATTTCTTCGGGCAGACGATGTGACGTGGCGTCGAACGTGGTGTGGTGGTGATGCAGGCGCAGCGTGCGGGTGCTTTCGTCCAGCGCCACTTCGCTGCCCAGCGTGCGAAAGATGTCCAGGATCTTGCGCACATCGGTAATGTCCGGCACGCCATGCAGCGTCAAGGGCTGGTCGGTCAACAGCGTGGCGCACAGAATCGGCAGCACCGCGTTCTTGTTGGCCGAAGGAATGACGCGGCCGCGCAGGGGCGCGCCGCCGTGGACGATAAGGTTGGACATGGGGAGAGGGCGGCCGGAGAGCGGACGAAAAGCAAGAAGTGGCGGGAATTGTACTGGTACGCCCCGACGTGGGCCCGCCCGCCGGGTGATCAAACGTATCAAACTGCAATCGGCATGGCGCGGCTAGTGCCCCGCCACCAACGCGCCCGACGTCCGCAATCCGGGCCGGAACGCATGGGCGTGCGCGCCCCGCGCAATCAAGAAAGCGATGCCGATCAAGGCCACCAGCGCCCGCGGGAACGCGGCAACACCCCAGGCGCCAAGCAGCAAGCCGCCCACGACGCCGGCCGAGGCAATCGCCCCGTTCCAGGCCACCACGTTCATGGACAGGGCCACATCCGCGCCGTTGCCCGCCGCATCGGCCAGCGCCGTTTGCAACAGGGTGGCGGCGCCGCCGAAGCTTACGCCCCACACCGCAACGCCCAGGTAAACAATGGCCGGGGTGGCAGGCGCCACGCCAAACACCAGCGCGGTCACGCCGAACGCGGCCAGGCTGGCCAACACGGTGGCGCGCAAATGGCGGTCCACCAGTTTGCCGGTCAGCCAGATGCCGGCCAGCGCCGCCGTGCCGAACACCAGCAACACCAGGTCCACGCGCTTGCCCAGCCCGGCAGCCGCGACAAATGGCGCGATGTAGGTATAGAGAATGTTGTGCGCCAGCATCCACGCGATCACCACGGCCAGCACCGGCCGCACGCCCGGCGTCAGGAACACGCGGCGCAGCGGCATCCGTTCGTGGGACGCCTGGCCGGGGTAGTCGGGCACCTTGGCCAGCACCCAGGCAATAAGCACCAGGGTCAGCGCGGACATGATCCAGAACGCCATCCGCCACCCCACCGTGGACCCTAGCAAGGTGCCCAGCGGCACCCCGAGAGACAGCGCGATCGGCGTGCCGACCATCGCCAATGCCAATGCGCGCCCCTGTTGCCACGGGGCCACCATGCGGCGCGCGTAGCCCGCGATCAGGCTCCATGCCAGCCCGGCCGCCACGCCGGCGAAGAACCGCGCGATTAGCGTCAGCCAATAGTCGGTGGACAGCGCGGTGGCGGAGTTGAAGACCAGGAAGCCGATGATGGTCATCAGCAGCACGGTGCGGCGGCGCCAGCCGCGCGTGGCGATCGTCAGCGGGATGGCGGCCAGCAGTGATCCCAATGCGTAGGCGGTCACCATCTGTCCGGCCCATGCCTGGCTTACGCCCAGCCCGGCGCTGATCTGGGGCAGCAGCCCGGCGGGCAGGGTTTCGGTGACGATGCAGATAAAGCCGGTCATGGCTAGGGCCAGCAGCCCCGCGACGGGCAGGCGGTCGGGCGCGGTCGGCGCGGGCGTTAGGGTCGGGGAGGTCACACGAAAGTCCTTTTCTTGGCCGGGCAGGCAGGCCCGGCGGTCGTTGTTCGGGAGGGGGCGTCGGGTCAACGGCGCAGCGGAAGCGATCGATATATATGTACCGATTGATATAAATGTAGAGGCACCGCTTTCGCGTTGTCAACGACTTTTGTATCGATTAGTATTGATGTCGCGTATTTCGAGTGGCGTATTTCAGGTCGCGTATTTCGAGTGGCGTATTACAAGTGGCGTATTTCAAGTGGCGTTCTACGCACGTCGCTATCAATGGAGGCACCGGCATGGCGCAAATGGGCAGGCCACGCGCGTTCGACCGCGAGCAGGCGGTGGATCAGGCGCTGCATTTATTTTGGGAACAGGGCTATGAATCAACGTCGCTGAGCCAGCTGAAAGCGGGCATCGGCGGCGGCATTTCCGCGCCCAGCTTCTATGCGGCGTTCGGCTCGAAAGAGGCGCTGTACCAAGAGACGGTTCAGCGCTACCTGGATACGTACGCGCGCGTCACGGAGAGCCTGTGGGATGACACGCTGGCTCCGGCCCAGGCCATTGAACTGGCGCTGCGCCGCTCGACCAAAATGCAGTGCGAACGCCACCATCCCAAAGGCTGCATGGTGGCGCTGGGCGTCATGAGCGCGCCCACGCCCGAGCACGCCGCCGTAACGCTGCCGTTGACGCAGTCGCGCCAGCGCACGTACGCGGGCTTTGTCCGGTGCGTGGAACGCGGCATCGCCAGCGGCGAGCTGGACCCCGCCACGGACGCCAAGGCGCTGGCCACGGTGTTCAACAGCTTTCTGTTGGGCGTGTCGATCGCGGCGCGCGACGGCGTGCGCCACGCGGTGTTTGACGCCGCCATCACGCAGCTGATGCGGCAGTGGGACGTGGCGCGTGCGCAGGCGGTCTGAGCCGAGTGAAGCTGTCCGGGGCGACACCGACAGATCCCAGGCGACACCAAGAGATCTGAAGCGAGCTTAAGCAACCTCAAGCAACCTCAAGCAACCTCAAGCAACCTCAAGCAACCTGGACGCAAGACGATGCGCCCATCTCAGACCATCGCGCTTGTCGTCTAGCCGGGGAGGCCGCCACCATCGCCGTCATCGCCGGCAAACGTCAGCTTGCGGGAACGGTCGTCCATGCCGGCGCGGTCGCGGGCCAGGCGGCGGCGCAAGCGCCATCCCCCAAACCAGCCGCTGTCGTCGTTGATTTCGGCGCTAAGGCGTTGCAGGTATTCGTCATCGGGCGACAAGGCCAGCGCACGCGCGATCCACACGTGCGCCAGATAGCCGTTGGCCTCGCAGCCACGGCCTTCCAGGAAGGCGATGGCGTAGCTGCGGGCGGCGGTTTCGCGGTCGCCGTCGTGGTCCTGGTTCCACATCCAGGGCAGCACGCTGTCCAGCGCGGCGCGCTGGTCTTCATCCGAACCGCTGTGCATCAGCATCAGCCAGCTAAGGTTGCGGGCCGCCATGGCTTCCATGCGCGAGCCCCGATCGGCCACGCGCCAATTGTTTTCCAGCCAGCCGCGGTACGTCTGGTATTCGTGCGCCGCAATGTCGCGGCCTTCGTCGATGGCGGCGTAAGCCAGGTTGTTGCGCGCGATCCGGTCGCCCGCTTCGGCGGCCTGCGTCAGGAAAGTCCTTGCGGCGGCTTTATCGATGCCCGGGTAGTCGGGGTCGATCTTGCCCGCATACAGCTCGCTAAGCGACATCAGAGCGTCGGCGCGCTGGCGCCGGGCGCCTTCCTGCCACAGGAACAGCGCGGCCTCGGGCGACACGTCGCCCCACAGGTTGCGGCCCAGTTGCGCCAGGTTGAAGGCCCGGTCCTTGCCGTCCAGCGCAAAGCCGCGTTCCAGCAAGGCCTGGGTGTCCAGCTCGTCCACCTGCATGCCAAACAGGCCGAACTTGCTGCCTGCCGCCGCCAGCAAGACGGCTTCCACGTCGTCGCCCCAGTGCGCGCCACGCGTCAGAACCAGCGGGAACAGGCGCTGCGCGTCCGGCATGCCCTGAAACCACACGCAGGCCTGCAAGGTGAACAGCACGCCGGGATAGGCGTCGTCCGCCAGATCGATGTTGGCGGGCGCCACGGCGCATGCGCGCGTCAACAGCGCATACGCGTGCTGCAATAACCCCGCATTCCAGTGCACGTCGCCGTTGTCGTCTTCGCGGCGCGCGCGTGCCGTCTGGAAGTTGGCGTAGTGGCACAGCGCGCGGCTTTGCAATTCGGCGGACACGTCCAGCGTCAACCATTGTTCGAAGGCGTCGCAAAAGGCCGCGTTGCGTTCGTCGTCATCGACTTCCGGGTAGAAGGCGGGGTAGCCCAGATAATCCAGTTCTTTGTAAAACCGCAGCTCTTCGCGCTGGGCGTCTGTCAGGCCGGCGCAGACCGGGCCGTCGATGAACGCCTGCATATCGGCGTGGCTGCCGTTCCATCGCGGGTACAGAAAGTACAGGTAGCTGATCAGCGCGCTAAGGTCGTTCGGGCGCAGCGCCAGCGACGTGCGCAGCCAATAGGTCTTGGGGTCGTCCTTGTCCTGCGGTGCGCGCGGGGGCAGGCCCTGGGGCAGCGTGGCCGGCAGTTCGGCCAGCCCCATGCCGCTGTGTTCTTCCAGCAGGCGCAGCGCCTGTTCCCAAACGTCGGGCGCCCAGCTTGCCTGCAAGCCCGCGTGGGACGCCGCCGCGTTGCTTTCCAGCAGGTCGGCCAGCCAGTCCGGCTCGCCCAGGTACGCGCACACCCGCATGGTGCGCTGCACGGCCACGACCGGGCGCTCGTGCAAGGCCATGGCGTGCAGGAATGCCGCCACGGCGTGGTCGCGCGCCATCATTGCGCCGGCCCACTGCTGATCGTTCACATAGTCGGCGGTGTTGCTGCCGCGTATGACGCCGGCGATGCTTTCCCATTGATTGCCGTAGGCCAGATGGGCGTGATACGACGCCGGTCGCGCGTCGCGCCAGGCGCGCACGCGGGCCAGGTTGTCGGCGGGCGCGCGTTGCGGATCGCTGATGACGTCCAACATCCACCGATACCCATGGCTTTCGCCGTCGCTGTCCAGCCAGCGCAAGGCGGCAGCTTCCAGTAGGGCGTCCAATTCGTCGTACTGGCCGGCGTCAAGCCATTCGCGCAGTTGCGCGCGGCGCGCAAGCAGGGTGTCGATCGTGTCGTTGGATGGGGTCATTCGCTACGGCAGAGTGGGTTCAGGAAATGGCGAACCCGGCGCGGCCGCGCGGAGGGCATGGCGCTTCGGGCCGCTGTCTTTGACAACGTAACAACGGCACCTTGGCCGGATAGTTAAATGGTGGGCGCGGCGGGAGGCGGGTTTCTGCGGATCAGCATCGTGCCCAGGATGGTCAGCGCCAGGCCGCCGCCGACATAGGGCAGCCCAAATATCAGGGCCCAGAAAAACAGCGCGGTGTTGGCGTCGTTGGCCGCTTGTGCGCCGGCGGTGGCCGCCTGGTGCGCGCCGAAGTCCATGGTCAGCAACGTGGCGGGAATGGTCAGCATCAACGCCACGCCAAGCACCACGAAGCCCCAGCCGATCAGACGGCGCAGGTCGGCAATGCGGGCCAGCAACACCGCCGCCACCACGGTGATCAGCAGCCAGGCCGCAGTGCCGACGTACATCATTGTGTCGCTGTCGCCCGCGTTCGGATCGGGCAAGCCGGCCAGCAAAAGGGGCAGCAGGACGCCATAACTGACCTTGCCGATCAGCAGTCCCAAGACGATGCTGACGATCCATTTAACGCTGTTGGCGGGCATGCGGGATTCCTTCGGTTTCGGTGTGGGCGCGCGTGTTGTTGCGCCCGCTGTGCAGCGCCGGTTGCCGCGCTACTACGCGCGGCGGCGCAGCTTTTCCTGATGCAGCTGCCTGACCTGTTCGGCGAATTCGGCAACGGGGCCATCGACCGCGACGCCGTCAATGACCTCTTGGATCGCCAGGGGCTTCACGCGTGACGGCGCCACGCCCCATTCCTGCATCCACTGCCGATATTGCTGCGACGAGCTGGCATAGACGATGCGGCCCAGCCCCACCCAGCCATGCGCGGCCGAACACATCGGGCAATGTTCGCCCGACGTGTAGACAGTGCAGGATGCGCGTTCCGCCGCCGGCACATTATTGGCGGCCCAGCGCGCGATCTCGAATTCGGGATGCTGCGTGTGGTCGCCGCCTGCAACGTGGTTGTGGTCTTCAAACAGCACCTGGCCTTGGGCGGACACCAGTACCGAGCCAAAGGGCTCGTCGCCCGATTCCAGCGCCTGCCGCGCCAGCGCCACGCAACGCGCCAGATGCTGCTTGTCGTGTTCATCGATCATGCGAAACCTCTTTGGTGTGCGGTGCAGGGGGTGGAAGACGCCGGAATGTCGGGGCGCGCTGACGCCTCAATGGCGTCAATGCCGTCCATGGCGTCAATAGTAGATATCAACGTAATCGGTCAGGCGGCCGCAGCTTTCCATCTGCTGCAAGCGCCAGTACTTGCGCTTGCCGGTGGCGCGAAATTCATAGTCGCCCGTGCGCTCGCAGCGGCGGCCTTTCTCAGGGGCGTCCAGGATCAGGATGGTGCCGCGAAAGACAAAGCGGTCGCTGTCGATGGACACGATCTCGCCATTGATCTTCAAGGTGCCTTCGAAGTTGGCCTGCGTGCCGTCGATGCGCACGACGTCATTGACGTCCTTGGCGCTGAGCTGGCCGCGATCAGCCGACCACAGCCATTGCACGGTGACGCCGCTGTTGTTCAGCAGGCGCTCGTAGGCGGTCTGGTTGCGAATTTCCGTCTTGGTGACCGGCGCCAGGGCCGTCGCGCTGTTTTGCTGCGCGGGCGCCGGTGCTCGCGCCGGGGTCTGGATCTGTGTCTGGGGCTGGGCCGCCGCACCGTTTTGCTGCGCCGGCGAATGGGCGCGCACCGCGTCGCCTTGCGCCGCGATCATCGGCGATGCCGTGGCCAAGGCCAGGCCGAACGCCAGCGGCAGGATGCGGGACAGGCGTTGAGTGCGCTTGGCGGGGTTCATATCGCAAGCAGGCGTCTTATGCATGTTCATGAAAAGTAGGGGCCTCAGGACGGTCGCCACGGACGTGGGCGGCCACGGGCGCCTAAATTAGCACGCTGCTTGCATCTGGTAATTGCTGATCGTGCAGGTTGTGTATCTATCCGTTAGCAGGATGCGCGAAAGGTGTATGCGGTGGCGCAGGGGGGGGCGGGCTGGCGTGGGTTGGTGTGGGTTGGCGTCTCGGCGCGTGGACGCTGGCGCTGTCGATACCGGCAAAGCGGCGTAGAGTGGCAACGTTGCTTTTCGGCGCTACCCTTTCTAAAGGACTTTCATGCTGACCGTGCACCATCTGGGTAAATCGCAGTCCGAACGTATCGTGTGGCTGTGCGAAGAACTTGCCATGCCCTACAACCTGAAGGTCTACGACCGGGACGCCAACACGCGCCTGGCGCCGCCCGAATACAAGGCCTTGCACCCGCTGGGCACCGCCCCGATCATCACCGATGGCGACACCGTGCTGGCCGAGTCCACGGCTATCGTCGAATACATCCTGGCCCGGTATGGCGACGGCCAACTTACCGTGCCGCCCAGCGACCCGGCCTATGCCGACTACCTGTACTGGTTCCACTTCGCCAACGGCTCGCTGCAACCGGCGCTGATGCGCAACATGGTGCTGGCCCGCGCCGAGGTGCCCGCCGACAAACCCGTGGCGCAGTTTGCCGACGCACGCCGCCAACAGGCGCTGGCGCTGGTCGACAAGCAATTGGGCAAAACGCACTACCTGGCGGGCAATGTGCTGACGGCCGCCGACATCGTCGCGGTGTTTTCGCTGACCACGATGCGGCTGTTCTATCCCTACGACCTGTCGCCGTATCCAAACATCCTGGCGTACCTACAGCGCATCGGCGCGCGGGACGCGTACCGCCACGCCATGAAAAAGGGCGATCCGGACATGGAGCCGATGTTGGCTTGATCGGCTTGGTCGGCTTGATAAGGGAAAGGCGATGGCGACGGGCGCCCAGGCCAGGCGCCGTGCCATCGCAGGTCAGCAGATGATGGGACCCTGGCCGCCATGCCGTTTACCGCAGCGGCAGGCGGCCAGTCATGCGATTACAGGGTCAACGGCGATATCTTGCTGCCGTCGATTGACACGCCCGCCATCAGCCCGCCATTGTTCAGCACAAAGCCAACGATGGGCTGCTGGGCGGTGTACGAATCAATGGCCCCGTTGGCGCCGATGTTGGCCACGGCAACGGTGGCGTCCGCCCCGATCGTCCAGCCGCTGCTGGCGCGGAACTTGGCCAGTGCGTCATCCGTCATGAAAAGCAGCACCATGGCCTTGGACTGCGCGCCCGCCTGAAAGCCGATCGAGCCGCCTGTGATGCTGTAGTAGTTGGTGTCCTGGCCATTCACGCGCAGCACGCCCGAGCCGTGTTCCGCACCCACGATGAAGCTGGCGCTGAGCACCGCGGGAAACACCAGCACGCCACGCGCGCGTTGTACCAACTGCTTGGACTGCGGGGACGCCGCGTACAGCTGGGTCAGTGTGGCGGTGGCGGCCGTATTGAGTTCTTGCCGTTTTTCGGCGGCAGTGGCGGTCGCTTTGGGGCCATTCGTCGTGCACCCCGCGAACAGCACGCTTGCCACGCCCAGCGTTACCGCCGCCAGCGTGGTCCTACGCCATGTTGAAGAGATCTTGTTCATATGCGCTTCCTTTTTAGGTTGCAGACGGGTTTGCAGACGAGTTTGCCAACGCGCTGCAAGGTTCCTGACGAACTTCTGACCACTCACATCGGGATGTCTCCCTGGCAGCAGATTACTCTCGTTAGGCGCGGTTTAACATCGCGATATGTTCCTGCTTATTCTTCTTTGGGTCGTGCTGGCGGTGGTGGTGGGCGTCATGGCGGCCGGCCGTGGCCGTCGCGGCATCGGCTGGACGGTGCTGGCCGTCCTGATCAGCCCGCCGTTGGCGGGTGCTTTTCTGCTGACCCTGCCAGACCGTTCACCCCGTGCGCGTGTACCGGTGGCGCCGACGCATATCGATTGCCCGCGCTGCTCGGGGCGCATTCTTCGCGACGCACGGGTGTGCCGGCATTGCGGGGGAAGTGTGGGGGGATAGGGCTGGCGGGGCAGGCCGGTTTTCAGGTCCGCGATTCCGCATCCATGTCGGCCGGCCATTGCACTATTGGCGCCAAGCGCAGGGCCAGATTCAACGGCGGCACTCTGTTCGGGTCGTTGAATGTTACGACGGCGGGCAAAGCGCCCGGTCCGTGCTGCATATAGGCGCGGACATAATCCCACGAGCTGCCTTCGTCCTGGCCAACGCTTAAGGGAAACCGGTCAATCACCTGGTTAGTGCCCGGCTTGACGACCGCGATCGACACGCCCCACGTAATGATCAGGCCGCCTTGCCCGGTGGCGCCACGTTGCCGCCAAACTTCGGCGCGCAGGTCGGCCCAGTGATACGAATTTGTGGTGACGTACCAGCGGGCGAAAGGGTTCCACCAGAGGTAATGGAAGCGGTAGACGTATATCTTGCGGCGCAAGCGATTGAAGCGGATGGGCTCGTCGCGGGGGATGGAGATATCGACCCGAATCATGGTCATGGTCCACCACAACATCGCGATGGCGGTGGCCGCAATTTCCAGCGGAAATCCCATTTCTGACGTCGCCAGGATGTATAGAGAGAAGGCCAGCCACGTAATACCCAGTGGGGACAAGGCCAACAGCAGCCCCCGCATTTTGTGCGTCTTGCGGCTTAGCTCCAGGCAAGTGCCGTTCATAGAATTAATGACGGGAATTTCATTGGCGCGGATCGGTGTTGATGAGTCTTCATCGGGTCCGGTCAGGTCATGGAGCCATCCGCGATGCGGGGGTGCAAGAGCGGGCCTATTTACGTCATGAATCCCGTTTCGTTTTAGCAATACCGACTCCGGCAAGAAATAACGTTTGTGTGTTGGCATTTATTTGCCGTTAGCGCTGCGCAGTGGCTGTGATTTCGCCGTAGAGGCTGGCATCGGCTGTGTCGGGCCAGTACCTGATTTTGAGCGTCGCGGATTCAATGTCTGCGTCGTCCAGGTCTAGTAGGATTGTCCCGCCAATTAGCGGCAGCGCCGAGGTGGGGCGGTGAGTGGCGGCCTCGTCGACGTGGTATCCCGGTGGCTTGGAGACGGGGGATACTTGTCCAAGTGACGGAGCCCTGTGCTGCTCTGCAATAACGACTTCTTCAGGGGTGTGCCTTTTCAAACCCAGCAACATGGCATATCCAGACCGTTCTGCGAACCAGACAGGGAGGGTGATCCGGTAATCAAGCGCCGTTCCCCAGTGCATTCCGCTACCGATCACCAGCGCGGTCGACAGTCTGGGCTTGAGATGAAATCCAAAGCTTGTTTCTACTCCCAGCAAAGCCGCGTTCAGAGCGCCGATTGCAGTATCTTTGTCTGCGTTGGCCAGCACGCCTTTGTCGATTGCAACCTGTGGATCAGAGTAGGCGAGAACGGAAGCGCCGGTTCTCGCAGCGTTCCACCATACGGCCGGGTTCTCGTCATGGTTGCCAAAATAGCAACGGCGCGCCCATTGTTCGATGGAAGTGGACCTATTTCTTTTCGCATTTTCCGAAGCGGCGTAGGCGAGCAGACCCAAGACCATCGCCCATCCCAACGGACCAAGGAGCGATGACGCCCCGGCTAGTGCTGCGTACGCTGCGACCCATCCGGAAAGTATGGCGAGCCCGCTGGCAAAGAAGTAACGGTTGCGGGCGATGACATCGCCGGATCGCCCCGCTCGTAAAGCGGCAGAACCGAACTGCAGCCCTTCCACGACGCCCGACAGTGCACTCGTCACCCCACCAAACCGAATCAAACCCTTGCCCAGCGTCAACGCGTTCGTAGCGCGTGCTTCGGCGATGGCGGCCTTTTCCATCGCCTGCACCACGCTTCGTATTCCCATGCCCGTCGCCTCAATGGCCACGCCCATTGCGCCCATCGCGCTTGCCGCAACGCCCGCGATGGCTTCCGGGTATTGGTCACCCAATGCGAGCTCCAGCTCTTGCAGGCTGCTTTTCAGCGCATCCTGCTGGAAGAACAACGCGCCCATGGACAACGCCACATCCAGGTTCGCCATTCCGCGCATACCCACGAAGGCCCCATGTGCTCGGAGCTTTGCATCGGCTGTCGTGGTGCGTAATTGCCCGGCTATCGCCTGCGCCTTTGGTTCCAGTCCGCCCACGCTTACCAGCACGCTGCGCCAGCCGGCTTCCATGGCGTTTGCACCGGCTTCGGACACCGCGGTCAATTTCTCTTTTAGCCCTTCCGCCGTGTCCGCAATCCAGAACGTGGCTTTGAATACCTGGTGCTGCGCCGGTCCAGGCAGGGTCAGCATGCCGCTGAATATCAGCGCCCGAGCCTTCTTGCCGGCTTCCTGCGCGGCCTTGTCGTATTCCTGGCGCATCTGGTGGGTAAGCAATTCCTGATATTCCCCAAGCGTCAGTTCAATCTCCACGCGGAGCATTTGGGTGCGCTCATACAGCAGCAATGCGGCTTGATGAACGGTGGAGGCCACGGGCGAAAACTGCTCTTGCGTCCGTGCGTCCATCGTCAACACGGCGTTGATCATCGCGCCTTGCAGTTGGCCCGCCGCGTCCCTTACGGTGCTGCGTAGATACATCTCACCTTCCTGCGAGGCCATCACGTCTTTGATGGCGGCATATAGCTTGCCGGAATCATTGGCCTTGAAGCCTTCCGTAAAAGTGGGACGCAGGCCTTCAAGCAGGCGGGCGTTCTTGGCTAGTAGCGCCTGGTACAGAATGCTGTCGGGGTTTTCCAGCAAGGCCTTCCACAGCTGCTGCGTGGGGCCAAGATCTCCGCCATCAACCGGGGGCGCTTCGCTGGGGCCGCCGTCCAGGCATGCCGCCACCATCTTGGTGTACGCCGCCGCCGAGTGCGGATCGGTAGCCGAGTAGTCGTACCGTGCGATGCGCAGCCAGGCCAGGGATTGCAGCCATGCGACATAGCGGGCCGCCATCGTATCTATCAGTCCTTGCCTGCGCTGCCATTCCTTATCGTGCATGTCCTGAAACTGCTTGCGACGCGGCTCGCTGTAGCGTTGTTCCAGGCGTTCGTGATACTCGGCCGTGATGCGCTTGGCCGCGATTTCCGTTTCGCGGGGGACATCTACCGGCGGTAAATGGGAACGCGTGCCCAGCACCGGATGGTCATTGTGTTGTCGGCGGTATTCGATCTCTTTTTCGACTTCCTGTACCGCTTGGGTCTGTGCCCAGGTCTTCTCCAACTCTCTGATCTGCACCAGCGCCGCCGATGTGAACAGTAGATACTGCCGTTCGGCATTGCCCGCCCACGCGAGCCGGTCGTTAATCAGCAAATGGCGTTGTTGATTGAATTCCAACACCACGCCCACCGGATCGGGCAACGCCAATACCGGCACACCTTGCGGCAGCGCCTGCGCCTTGGCGATGCCGTCCACATAGTCATTCAGCGGCACGAATCTGGGGGTACGTGTGCGCACCGCATGTCGGCTGCCGAAATCTTCCCCGTCGTAACGGTATTCCCACACGTGATCGGTCAGAAACCCATCCGCGAATTTCAACCCGTGCAATACCGTTTGGGGCGTTTCTTGCAACGTCGTCAGGTCCACTTTCAAGAATCGGGCGGATGGCGCGCTTTGTGCTTTGTAGGCGTCCAACACCGGCTCAGGCCACCGGTCCTGCGAGAACGCGATCCACGCTTCCTTGTAGACCGCGGTGTCGACGTGTATGAACGAAGCGCGCACGTCGTGCCCTACACCCGTGCAAGCCTGGGACAAGGGGCGGGGAGTGCCCTCGGGCATTCGGTACGGGTCATATTGGCGCATGTGCCCGTCGGCGGTGACTTGATACGCATGCCAGATTTCCTGATCCAGCAGCACATACACAAACCCTTCGCGCAGCACGCGATAGTTGCCCGGCTGCATATCGATGCGTACGCGGTCTTGTTCGGGATCGAAGGGGGACGGCCCCTGCGGCAATGCCGCCTCGCGCAGCAACAGAATCGGCATCCCGCTGCGCTCGCACGCGCGGCAAGTACCGACCGGCACCGCCATGGTTTCCAATACCGCCAGCCGCGCCTGATAGGCGAACGAACCCGCATGCGAACCCATGATGCAACTCCCCTGGTTGGCCTAACGCGAACACTCGGGCGTCGATCGGCACCGCCGTCAAACGCCCGCGCCGGCTGCCGGCGATTGTTCATGAAGCCATGCGCCGGGCCAGTTCAATACCGGGGTAATGCAATAACCGTGCCACGGGAGTGGGGGTAAGAAGATAGACCCGCTTTATCAACGGCTTACGCGAAAAATGGTGCTCCGCGTCCAAGGCAAAATCCGCCGCCGCCCAGAAAAACCCCAGTTTTCCACAACAAAGCGAGCCAGATACGACCCGATCCCAAAGAATCCTCGTCTTATCAACGGCTTACTGCGGGCCAAATTTGGCCCGATCGGGTCAGATGTGGCCCGGCCGTACGTTTCGCCGCAAGCGCTCCGCATACACGACAAGCGGAATTGCGCAGGCTGCGCACGCTGCCATGACCATGAAGCCGCCGGGCGCATAACCGCGATACAGCGCGCCGCCCAATTGGATGCTGGCGAACATGAATACCCCGCCGGACAACAGCGCGTACAGGGCGATGGCCGACGTTTTGCGCGCGGCGGGCACGTGTCGCGTGATGTACCACATGATGGCTGCGTTGTTGCCGGCCAGCGTGAAGCACTGCAACAGTTGCAAGGCGCCGATCAGGGTGGGGTCCGTCGTGATGGACAGGCCCGCCCAGCGGATGGCGGACATGACGGCTGACGCCAGGATCAGCCACTGTGCCCCGGTGCGCGCCAGGATCTTGGGCGCCAGGAAGAAGAACAGCACTTCGCTGCCGACGCCAAGCACCCACAGCAACGAGATCAGCGCGGTCGACAGGCCGCTGGCCGTCCAGTAGAGCGTGGAATAGGAATACAGGAACCCATTGCTGGCCTGCACCAGCGAGGCGGCGGCGATACACATCAGCAACGGCCGATCGCGCACGACTTCCAGCATGGGCAGGCGCGCGCGTGGCGCCGCCCCGACGTTCGCCGTGGCTACGTTAGCGTCGGGCCCAGGCTGCGCCGCCTGCGGCAACAGCCGGACACAAGCCAGGCACGCCACGATCAGCAGAATCGACAGCCACATCACCCAGTTGGCATCGAAGGTCTTGATCAGATATCCACCTGCCACCGTCACCGTCGCAAAACCCAGCGATCCGCACGCCCGCACGATGGTGTACGAATTGCCCTGCGCGCGGCCGCTGGCGATGGCCATGCGGTCCATCAGCGGCAGCACCGCCGGAAACACCGCGTTCAAGAGCAGGGTGACGCCCAGCAGCCAGCCCGGCGCGTGCATGAACGGATAGCAGATGAACAGCAGCAGCGACGCCGCCAACGCGGATGCCATCAAGGCGTGCGCGCGGCCCGTCTGGTCGGCCACGTGCGCGACCACCGGCGTGGACAAAATCTTGGGCAGGAACGACGTGGCGACGATCAGGCCAATCATTGCCGGGTCCAGGCCACGGCTGGCTAGCCAAAGGGGAAGGAAGGGGATGCTGACGCCCTGCAAGCCGTAATACAGGAAATAGAATCCGTGCAACGCGATGGCGCCTTGTCTGGCGTCGGGATTGCCGCGCATAGCGATGGGTGAGTCTGATAGGGACGAAGCGGCGTAGCATACTCCTGCCGATCCGTCGTGCAAGGACCCGGCCGACTGGGTCCATGCGCCGGCGTTGCCAGCAAGTTTCAGAACACCAAGGTCGCGGTGGCCATGGCCGTGCTATTGCTGTCCAGCCTGTTTTTGCTGCTGATGGTGGGCACCCAGCGCAGGCTCAGCGACAGGGATCGCTTGTCCGCCAGCTTCCTGTCGTACGTAACGATGGGCCCCAGCGCCCAATCGTGGCCCTTGAAACCGTTGAGCCGGTCGGCCGTTGGCCCGGTGTCGTTGCCTAGTTGTTGCTGGGTCCCCAACACCAGCCCAGCGCTGATGCCGTTGCTGAAGGTCTTGCGGCCCATGACGTCCCAGCTGAAGACGGGCGCGTTCTGGTAGTCCGTGGCGTTGTTGCGGGTGTAGAACTGCACGGCGGCGACGGTATCCAGCTGATAGCCGGATTCCGGAAAGATCTTGGTGTAGGCCACCTGGGGAATGAACGTCCAGTTGTTCAGACTGGGGTTGGCCATGTCCTTGGCGTTGTATTTGCCGGTAGGGGCCCAGATGTTCAGACTTAGCGCCATGTGCGAGGTTTGCGAGAAATGGTAGCCCGCGATAACCGGCGTGAAATACAAGTCGAACAGGCCCAAGGCTGTGTCGGTCTCGCCTATGGACCTGCCACCCGCGCCGGTTACCTTGGAATTGACCTTTGTCCAGACGTACGGCAGCGTGAAGCTGGACGCGAAGTTCCAGCGGCCCGGCCCCGTGTCCCAGGTCTTGAGCACGGTGGCCAGCGTGAACGCGACCTTGGCATCCAACCCTAACGAGGTGCGTCCGCTTACCGGCACCTCGCGGCTGCCGCCGATGGTGCCGTCCAGGTACAGCTGCGACAGGTTGACGGCCCAGATGGGTTCGGGTGACACGATGCCCGCATTGGGCTGCACATTGGTGCCCGTGACCTGACGGCCCAGCGCGCCTTCGGTGGCAAAAGCCGCGCCGGGCAGGGCCAGCAGCACCACCACGGCAGAAGCCACCGCATTGCGAGCAACCCATGTTGCGGCATGATCCATGTTGCTGTGCTCCGTTAAGAATTACCCAGACCGCAAAGACATGCCCCGAACGGCTGCAATAACCCGGGCGATGGCCGATAGTAATATGCGCAAATTGTCGGGGGAAGTAGAGATAATCCGGCCCGGTCTGATCTGGTCCGTGGCGGCTGGCAAGAAGCCGTTGCCGCGAACCCGCCCAGCGTGGCAGGTGATGCGCTAGGCCGGTTCCAGCGGCCAGACTTCGACCACGCCGTGCGCCACCGCGCACGGTGTTTGCGACACGATGGCGATGGCCTCGGCCAGGTCCGCGGCTTCGATGATGGCAAAGCCCGCCAGGGGCAAGGGCGACTGCAAGTAGGGGCCATTCGTGATTTCTACCCCGGCCGCGCCGGTGTTGCGCACCTGCACCGGCGCGCCCGCTATGCCCATCAGCACGCCTTCTTTCTGCAATCGCGCGTCGTGTGCGTGCGCGGCGTCTCGCAAGGCGACCGGAGTGCGGTCGTAACCCGCTTGATCGCCATATCCTATCGTCACGAATTTAGGCATCAGAAGTCCTTTACGGATGGGGTATGAAACGCCGAACGGGGATGCCGAAATGCGCCGCTAATCGCCGATACGCCGACTGCGGGAACGCTCCATCAGCCCTGTTTGCCGAAGCCGCCACTGGCCCATTCGGATGCGCGCTGCACGGTCAGTTTGTACGTCGGCGGCACGTTGACCTGGGCCAGTTGTTCGCCGGATTCATCGTACGCGCTTAGCACGGCGTAAGGCTCGTCTTCGTCGGGCACGATGTCCAGCTTGACCGTCAGGCGGCCCGCCTCGGCGTCGATCTTCACGCTTTTGTGCAACGTGGCATGCAACTGCTGTTCATGGCGGCGCAGCACTTCGTTGGCGGTCTTGACCAGGGTGATGAAGGCGGGCGAGTCAAGCGGCTTGGGGTTTTTCTTGTCGCGGCCCATGGTCCACGGCCCGACCAAGGCCGGCTCGGATTGGCCGTCCATCGTCATTTCGACGGCCCAGCCGTCGTCTTCTTCATTCTTGATGACCCGGGCGGTCCAGCCGTCATCGCGCCAAAGCCTGGGCTCCTGTTCCTTGCGGTCTTCGGGGCTGTCCGGGTCGGGTAGGCGGGTGTCGTTCACTGCGGTGTTTCTCCAGGATTTCTGGGCGCGACGTCCAAAATTTTGTCGGCCCCCCGGCACTGTAGCCTAACGAACGCGTGCGGTCCTGGGGGCGGGATGTTCGAAGCACGCCGGGCAAGAGCGGGCGCGCGCGGCGCCCGATCGCCTGTTGACACGAGTGTATCGGCACGAAATTGTTGACTCCCAACCGACCAACTAGTAGATTGGCAGCCATGCGCGCCCCTGGTGAATATTCCAGTAGCGGCCTACCCGTAAACCGAATTTGGAAGTCCATGAGTTTGGAACTCTCGCCCAAGGCCCTTGAAATCGTCGAGCAGACGCGACTGCTGCTGGCCGCCGGCGGCTATCACGGCTTCAGCTATGCCGATGTGTCCGCACGCGTCCACATCGGCAAACCCAGCATCCACCATCATTTCCCCACCAAGGAACACTTGGTCCTGAGCGTGGTGATGGTGCATCGCGATCAGGCGCGCCAGGGGCTGGCCAAGCTTGACCAGCATGTTGAAGACCCGCAAGCGCGCTTGACGGCCTACACGGAATACTGGGCCAAGTGCATCCGCGAGGGCACGATGCCCATGTGCATATGCGCCATGTTGGCCGCCGAGGCGCCCTTGATTCCCAGCGCCGTCGCCGCTGAAGTCCGCGCCTATTTTGCCGAGCTGGCAGCCTGGATCGGCTCGGTGCTGGCCAGTGGGGCGGCAAAGGGCCAGTTCCACTTGCGCGACAAGGTCGAGGCCGAAGCGCAGGCTTTCATGTCGATGGTGCATGGCGCGATGTTGACGGCGCGTGCCTTCGGCGACCCCAAGGTATTCGAATCGATTGCACGCGCGGCCATCAAGCAGTTGAGCGCGGCGGCCTGACAGTGGGATAAGCGCACCTCGGGGTGCGCGCCGTTGACCGTTAACCCCCGCATTCGCAGTGCCGCTTTATCCCGCTTTTTTTTGCCCTGATTGCCGACCAACTAGTCGGTTTGTTTCCTGTCTGGAGTTCTTGCCATGCCACATCCTATTTCCACCTTGGGCGCCGCCCACACCCTCATCAGCCTTGTCCCCGCCGTTGTAGGCCTGTACAGCTTTGCGCGGTATCAAGGCATCGACCCCGCAACGCGCACGGGCAAGCTTTATCTGGGCGGGCTGGTATTGGCGGTGCTGACGTCGTTCGGGCTGTCCAGCTCTGGTGGCTTCAACGCCGGGCACGCGTTGGGAATCCTGGCGTTGCTGGCCGTGTCGGGGGCGTTGCTGGCGCCGCGATTGTCCTGGCTGGCGCGGTCGCGTCCCTATCTGTCGCAACTGGGGTTTTCGTTCAGCTTTTTCTTGATGTGGGTGCCCGGCATCGCCGAAACGCTGACGCGCCTGCCCGTTTCGCATCCGCTTGCCGAAGGCCCGCAATCGCCCCTGGTGCGCGGCGCGTTGGGGGTGTGGTTGGCGATTTTCGTGGTGGGCTCGGCGGCGCAGTTGCTGTGGATGGCAGCCCAACGCCGCATGCCCGCCAAAGCCGCCGGGCGACCGTAGCGCTGCAACCTAAGACGACATTGCCGGGCACGACCCGTCGCCCACGCATCCCCAAGGAGGCTGCCATGATTGCCCGTGCTATTGATCCGACCGGCCAGGTCCGTATTGCCGATACTCAGCGTCCATACGTTCAAAACCGCGACATTGTGGACCCTTACCGCAGCGAACGCCTGCGGGCGCAAACGCGTGCCGCGCCTCCGACGCAACCGCCTCTGTCGCCCTACGCGCGGATTCAAGCCGTGCAGGGATCGGCTGCGATGGCGGCTGGGGCGCCCCTCGCGCGCGCCGCCCATCGACCCGCCAGCGTTGATGCCGCTCGGCCCACCGCGTCCGTCGACGCGATGCGGGATCAATACACTGCCCATTGCCTTAAAAACGCCATCCAGGCCTACCACGATCAGCAAGCCCGGCTGGATGCGCGTTCCGTCGCGGCCAATCGCAAGCTGCGCGACGAGCAAACCGCCTTGCAAGCGCGGGCTGACGCGGCGCATGACTTGGGCACGATCCAGGGCCTGCTGCCGTACCAGGCCTATCGGTGCGCCGCTGGCGTGATGGCGGTGTTGCCGCCGCCTTTTGCCGTGGCAGCGGGCATGCCGCTGTTAATGGTCGGGCCGGTCGGTACCGCCGCAAAACCGCGCCACAGTACCGACGACGCGTCCGGGGGCGCGGCTCCCTATCCAAGTTCGTGAGGGGTGCTCATTGCAGGTTTCCGCTACCAACGCACGGTTTGGACGAAGTCGACGAAAGCGCGCAACGGCGCCGGTAGATAGCGGCGCCCCGGGAAGTAGAGCGACGGGCCGTTGAAGCTGGGCCACCAGCGTTCCAGCACGGGCGCGAGCTCGCCACGATCGATGTAGGGTTGCAGCCATTCCTCAAAAAGGTAAACCACGCCGGTGCCCGCAACGGCCGCATCCACGGCAAGGTCCGCCGCTGCGCCCAGGCCCACGATCAAGGGACCGGTCACGTCCACCGTGACGGTTTTGCCCTGTTGCTCGAAGTCCCACGAGGGCATGGCGCCACTGGAAAAACGCCCGCGCAGGCAGATGTGCTTGCGCAGATCTTCAGGGCGACGCGGGCGCCCATGGTTGGCCAGATACGCGGGCGACGCCGCGACGGCCATGCGCTGGCGCTTGGGGCCGATCGGAATGGCCACCATGTCCTGGTCCATGCTTTCTTCGTAGCGAATGCCCGCATCGCAATCCGATTGCAGCAGGTCCACAAAGCGGTCCTCGACAACGACCTCAAGGCAGATCTCCGGGTAGGCGGCCAAGAATGGCGGCACGATGCGCGGCAGCACCAGCTTGGATGCCGCCAGCGGCACATTCAGCCGCAGCCTGCCCGCCGGCCGATCACGAAAGTGGTTGGCCACGTCCAGCGCCGATTCCACCGCGTTGAGCGCGGGCGTCAGCTGTTCCAGCAAGCGCTGTCCGGCAACCGTCAGCGCCACGCTGCGCGTCGTTCGGTTAAGCAGCCGCAGACCCAGCCGCGTTTCCAGCCGGCGCACCGCCTCGCTCAATTGCGATGCGCTGGCCCCGGTCATGCGCGCGGCGCCACGAAAGCCGCCATGCGTGGCAACGGCAACAAAGGCGCTGATGTCTTGAAGGTCGACCACGGCGTTTCTCGATTGTTCGGATTTCCGCACAAGCTGTGCGATTGTGCCCGATTGTCGCACGGCCAATCCAGGCCTAGACTGGCTGCATTCACCCCCCGTTCAAGGAATACCCCCATGACCCAAGCCCAACAAGCCGGCACCTATCGCCTGGCCGAATTCAACGTCAACCGCCTTGGCTACGGCGCCATGCAACTGGCCGGCCCACACGTGTACGGTCCGCCCAAGGACAAACAACAAGCCATTGCCGTCCTGAAGGAAACCGTGGAACTTGGCATCAACCACCTGGATACCAGCGATTTCTACGGGCCGCATATCACGAATCAACTGATCCGCGAAGCACTGCATCCGTATCGCGACGACCTGGTCATCGTGACGAAAGTGGGGGCGCGACGCGGCGCCGATGCGTCCTGGATTCCCGCCTTCTCTGCCGCTGAACTGGAATCGGCCGTGCACGACAACCTGCGCAATCTGGGGCGGGACGTGATGGACGTCGTTAACCTGCGCTTGATGTTCGACGTGGCGGGCCCGGCGGAAGGGGACATCGAAGCATCCATGACCACGATGGCCGAACTGCAACGCAAGGGACTGGTGCGTCACATCGGCCTTAGCAACGCCACCGCGCGGCAAGTGGAGCAGGCGCGCGGCATTGCCGACATCGTTTGCGTGCAGAACCAATACAACCTGGCCCATCGCGGCGACGGCGCGCTGATCGATGCACTGGCCAGCGACGGCATTGCCTACGTGCCGTTCTTCCCGCTGGGTGGTTTCTCGCCGCTACAGTCGGCGGTGTTGTCGGACGTGGCGAACAAGGTGCAAGCCACGCCGATGCAGGTGGCGCTGGCCTGGTTGCTACAGCGTTCGCCCAACATCTTGTTGATTCCGGGTACGTCGTCGGTGAAGCACCTGCGCGAAAACGTCGATGCCGCCGCGTTGCGCCTGAGCGACGATGACATCCGGGCGCTGGATGCCATCGCGCCGGAACCGCGCTGATGGGCGGATGCGCGGCATTGATGCCAGCCCAGGCACCCAGCCCGCGCGCTATTGACGGGTCCAGCGGCCCAATCCGGCATCGTCATAGAACTTGATGGCGAAGCCGGCGGCACGGCCCTGGTCCATCTGGAACACCAGCGACGCCCGCGAAGCGACCAGTTCCGCTTCGCCCACGGGCGAAAAAGCGTAAGTGTCGCCATCCCAGTGCGTGAGCGGAAAGCGCATTGCGCGCGGGCCTAGAACCAGCGTCAGGCCATCGTCGGCCTGTTCGATCCGCGCCGCGCCGTAGTACGGATTGTCAAAGCCGCCGGCGTAGGCGGCCACGGCTTGTGCGGGTGTCGGCTTGGCCGGTTCAACCTTGCCGGAAAGGTCCGCCTGCGGTTCAAAAAAGCCCTTCATCGCCCCGTGATAGGCCGCGTACCAGTCCCGTGTCGGCTTGCCGTAAAGCGCCGTATCGGTAAACGCCGCCGCTACGGATTCGGCCGCGCCGATGGGCGCGCCATTGGTCAGCACCACAATGCCGATGCCCGCCGACGGCACGATCTTGAAGGTCGTGCCCGTGCCCATCAGGAAGGCACCCGAATGCCCCATCGACGGCCTGCCGCCCAGTTCGGTGTTGACGTTGAAGCCATAGCCATAGAAGCCTGAACGCGAATTCAGATCGTGGGCACGCGCGGAAAACGCCTGGGCGGTCAGGGCGGGCAGCAGCGCGCCGGGGGCGATAAGCCTCTTGCCCTGATATTGGCCGTCGGCCAGCAGCAGCTTCAGCCACTCGGCCATGTCCATGACGGTGGACGACGCGCCGCCGGCGGGCGCCTGCTGGTCCGCATTGCGCTGGCCCAGCGGCACGAACTTGCCCTGTTGGTAGCCATGCAGAACCGCGTGATTGGCGTGCGCCATGAAGTCGTCGAAGCGATAACTGGTGGCCTGCATGCCCAAGGGCTTGAACAGCCGTTCGTCAGCCTGCTTGTCCCACGGGCGGCCCGCTGCCCTGGCCACGGCGTTGGCGCCGATAGTCGTGCTGAAGTTGGCGTAGTGATAGGACGTGCGAAAGGCATCCAGTGGCAATTGCCGCAAGCGCGTGATGACGTCGGCCTGCTTGTACCCCAGGTCTTCCAGGTCGTCACCCGCAGTGCCCGGCAGCCCCGACCGGTGCGCAAAGAAGTCGCCGATGGTGGCGTGCCGGGACACATAGGCGTCTTGCAGGCGGAAGTCCGGCAGGTATCGGGCCACGGGGTCGGCCCACGCCACGGTGCCTTGGGACACCTCGATCGCGGCCACCGTTGCCGACAGTGACTTGGAGATGGATGCGATCTGGAACACCGTGCTTGCGTCCACGGGCGCGTTCTTGCCGACCTCGCGCGTGCCCCAGCCGCGTACCAGCACCGTCTTGCCGTCCACCACCACGGCCACGGCCATGCCCGGCACCCCGCTGCGCGTCATGATGTCTTGCACGATGCCCGGAAGCGCCTGGACGGCGTGTTGCACGCTGCCTGAGGGAATGGCCACGACGTCCGCCGGCGGGCTGGCCGCGCTGTCGATCGGCACGGGCTGCGCCCACGCCCCGGAACCGCCAAGCGCCAAGGCGCATGCCCAGGCCGGAAATAGTGTTTTGCTTGTCATGGTGCCCTCAGAATCCCGCCTGGTAAGCGATGCGAAAAACGCCTTGGTTGATACGAATGGCCTGGTCGCGCTGATGCGTCAACCCCGCCTGCACAATGAAGCCCAAGGGCGTCACGTAGGTCAGGGCGCCCGATAGCGCCCAATCGACGTCGTCCTTGAGCCCGTAGCGCGCTAGTTTTTGTTCGCTGCCCGATAGCCTGCGCACGGCGGCTGTGGCGGTCAGTTGCCAGCGGTCGCGCGACAGCGACACCGACGTCACGCCGTTGCCGTTTGCCACCGGCGCGCCTCGAAAGGCGGTGGCATAGGTGGCCTCGTTGAACCAGCCCAGGCTCCACGCGTTGCCCAGCGGCGTGTCATAGCGCAGGCGGGCCGACACGGTGTTGGCGCTTTTTCCCTGGGACGGGTCCACGTACAGCCTGCCCGCATCCACGCCGCCCGACAGGCGCTCCAAACCCGGCAGGTCGCGGAAGTCATAGGACACGATGAAGGACTTCATCTGGTCGCTGAAGGCGGGCGGTGCGTCCGTGCGGATGAAGCCATCGTCCAGGCTCAGGCGGCGGTTCAGCGCCGTGTCGTCACGCTTGAACAGCACCGCCGCCACGGAATGCGCGCCTTGGCCAGGCGTGTCCAACGTGTAGCGTCCGCCCAAGCCGATCGATCCGCGAAACTCCGAGTTGTCGTTAAAGCCGGTGTACACGCCGTCGATGACATGCCAGGCATCCCCGAAGCCCAGGTCCATCTTGCCGGCATACAGCGCATAGTGATCGGCCGTATAGGCGGCGAACAGGTTGTCCATATCGACGCCCAGGTCGGAAAACGCGTTGTCCTTTGTTTCGTTGTCGGCCGAGTTGAACGTGGCCTTGGTTCGGATGGAAAATTCGCGCGTCAGTTGCAAGACCAGGGCAGCCTCGGCGGTGGGCTGCACGCTGCTCCAATGGGATCGCGGGATCTGGCCGCTGTCGTCCTTGATGCCGAAAAAGCCGGTGTAGCCGGTCATCAGTAGAAAGCGGCCGTTCAGCTGCGGGTACTGACTGTCGCCATCGCCCAATTCGCTATAGGGCGTCAAGAAAATCTCGGTCTTGAAGATGTCTCTGGCATCTTGCGCCGACGCCGTGTGCGCGACCAGCATGGCAAGCATCCCGAATAACCCAGACAACCCGCACACCGCGGCGTGGATCGGCGGCACGGCGCGCTGCACCGACTTCAACCCGATCACCGCGCCAACTCGGCCGCCAATGTGCGTACTTGCGAATGGATGTTCTCGAACATGGCGAAGTTGACGCGGCTGGCCACCACGAAAATGCCCAGATCCCGGTTCGGCGATAGCACCGCATAGCTCATGAAGCCCCCCAGCCCGCCGCTTTTGCCCAGCAGCAACGGCGCTCCATTGCGCGGCAACGTCGCCACCCAGCCCAAGCCCATGCCGTCGGCGTCGGTCACTTCGGTGCCCACCACTGACTTCAGACCGTCATACGGCAGCCACATCAGATGGTCCAGCGCGAACGCTTCTTTGGCCTGCCTGGCGCCGTCCAGGTGCCAGCGCATCCATCGCGCCATATCGCTGGCCGACGAATAAATGCCCGCGCTGGCATACATCACGTCGGGCACCGTTGCGTTCGCGTCAGGCTTGCCGAACGGGTCCAACCCCGTCATCAACCGCTTCTTTTGCGCATCGTTAAGCACGTTGGTGGTATCCACCAAGCCCGCCGGTCGGGTCACTTCGTTGGCCAGCACCGTTGAATAGTCCGTGC
The DNA here is from genome assembly GCF_053543755.1 of Achromobacter semiaridum. Classification (NCBI taxonomy): domain Bacteria; kingdom Pseudomonadati; phylum Pseudomonadota; class Betaproteobacteria; order Burkholderiales; family Alcaligenaceae; genus Achromobacter; species Achromobacter semiaridum. The sequence goes on from NZ_JBLVOL010000135.1 coordinate 40,963, forward strand.
CCGCCGCCTTGGCCAACGCGTCGCCCAGCAAGCCGAACCCCAGGTTGGAATACAGCGTGGTGGTGCCGGGTACATAGGCCGGCTTGTTGGCGCTCATCCATTTCCAGTAATAGGCGCGGTCAAACGCGGCGTAGGGGTTGTCTGACGGCTTGGCGTCCGGGTTGGGCAATTCGCGCGGCAGCCCGCCAGAATGCGTGGCCAGATCCAACAGGGTGATCGGACGGCCGTGGGATTGAAGGTGGGTGCCGTCCGGTGCGTACTTGGCCAGCGGGTCCGTCAGTTTGAGTTTGCCCTTGGCGGCCAAGGACGCCAGCACATCGGTGGCGAAAACCTTCGAGACGGACGCGATCCGGAAGACGGAATGTTCGTCGGGTTCGACCCCGTTGCCCGGCGCCGTCTCGCCATAGCCCTGGATCACGACATCGTCGCCGCGTACCACCGCGATGATGACGGCGGGGGCGCCCGAATTCAGATAGAGCTGCATGCCGGCCATCGACACGGCGTCCTGTAGCGCGGGGTCGGCGGCGTTGGCTGGGGCGGTGCCCAGCGCGCACGCGACGGAAAACGCCAGGGAGGTGAAGCGCGAAACAAAGCGGGACGCCAGCATGCCGATCCTGTAGAAAAAGCGGCGGGGAACGGGGGTTCCTCCGCATGCCGAGATAATCCCAAGAACTTGGCGAACGGTCTTCTGTGTCAGGACGAAACAACATGCCGGCATGACGAACGACATCCGCCGGTGCACGGCAGGGGCGGGCTTTCAGATCCCCATGCGCTCGCGCAGCAGCTTGCGGTACGACCGGGATACCGGCCAGTGGCTGTCTACCGACCGCATTCGGATCAGCCACTTGTCGACGCTTCTGCGGTCCACGTCCATGACATGTAGCGCGTTGGCAATGGCGGTGCGGTGCACACGAAAGAAGGTCTTGTCCGGCAGCAGGGTGCACCACATGCCCAGCGCGCGGGAATCCAGCACCATCGAGCCGTCGTCCAGCCAGATCTCGCTGTAATTGCCGGCCGAGCGCACGCCCACGATGGCGTCGGGCTGTACGCCTCGGACCACGCCGCGCATGGTCAGATAGATGACGGCGGTCGTGCCGTCGTAGAGGGCGCGCAGGTCATCGCGGCGGTTGGCGTACTTGGCTTGCCCGATCAGGTTGGCGCATTGATATACGGCCCGAACTTCTTGCGGGGACCACGTCCTGTGCTGCGCGGTGGTGTCGAAACCGATGATGCCGTAGAGCTTTCCGTCATGAAAGACCGGCACGCTGAGCACGCTTTTATTACCCTGACGCTGGAATTCCATCTGGATCGGCCGCGCGGTACGCGGCAGGTCGTTGATGTCATGAATGGCCACGGCCAAGCCTTTCACCATGAACCGGTGCAACCAGGCGATCAGGGTCGTCGGCACATCCTGCAATTGCTCAACGAAGGGCTGCGTCTGGCCGCGGCACCATTCGTGCGTGTTGCGCAGGCGTAGCAGGTCGGGGCGGTATTCGATCATCCAGGCGCGGTCTGCGTCCGAGGTCTCGCCCATGAAGGCCAGCAGATCCGCGATGGCGTCATTGACGGGGCGCTTGAGCAGGCCCATCGCGCATTGGTACAACCAGTCCGAGGGCGGATAGCCGTCGAGATACGTAGCATTGTGCGTTGCGTACTGACCAGCATCTTTCACACGCAGTTCCCCCGGCGGCCGGATCGCCTGTCCTCGCGCTGGCTGCGCCGCGCGCCCTGGGGCGATTTTCACCTTGCCCGCCGGGAATGACAAGAGAGCGGGGCACGCGTAACGTGCCCAAGCCCCCGGCCGGCTTCTAGCCCGTGTTCCGCGCCAGGAACCGCTGCGCCAGGCGCACGAAATACGCGGCCCCCAGCGGGATCGCTTCATCGTTGAAGTCATACGACGGGTTGTGCAAGCGGCAAGGCCCGGGCCCATGCCCTGCGTCCCGATGCGCACCCGCGCCGTTGCCCAGCAGCACGTAGCAGCCCGGCCGCTCGTTCAACATGAAAGAGAAATCCTCGGACCCCATCAGCCGCGCAAGGTCATCCGACACGCGGTCATCGCCCGCGACTTCGCGCATGACCTCGACCGCAAAGCGCGTCTGTTCGGGGTCGTTCACCAGCGACGGATAGCAGCGTTCGAACGTCAGCGTGGCCGTGCAGCCGAACGTGGTGGCGGCGCCGCCGGTGATTTCTTCGATGCGCCGCTGGATCATGTCCAGCGTGTCGTCGCGGTGCGTGCGCACCGTGCCGCCCAGCCACGCCGCTTGTGGGATGACGTTGACCGCGTCGCCGCCGTGGATCTGCGTGACGGACAGCACCGCCGGTTCGTCGGGTGCGCGGTTGCGCGAGATCACGGTTTGCAGCGCCAACAGGATGTGGCCGGCGCAGACTAACGGGTCGACGCCCAGTTCCGGCTGCGAGGCGTGCGCGCCCTTGCCGGTGATGTCGATGCGAAAGCGGTTGCTGGACCCCATGAAAGGCCCGGCGCGCACGCCGAAGCTGCCCACGGGCAGGTCGGGCCAGTTGTGCAACGCGAATACGGCATCGCAGGGAAAACGTTCGAACAGGCCGTCTTCGATCATGGCGCGCGCGCCGGCCTGGCCGCCTTCTTCGGCGGGCTGGAAGATGCAGTGGATGGTGCCGTCGAACTGCGCGTGCCGCGCCAGGTACCAGGCCGTGGCCAGCAGGATGGCGGTATGGCCGTCGTGACCGCAGGCGTGCATGCGGTTGTCGTGTTGCGACTTGTGCGCGAAGGTGTTGGCTTCGGGCATTGCCAGGGCGTCCATGTCGGCGCGCAGGCCGATGCGGCGCGCGCCCGTGCCGCGCGTCAGCGTGCCGACCACGCCGGTGCCGCCGATGCCCGTCGATACCTGCCAGCCCCAGGCGGCCAGTTCGCGGGCGACAAGCGATGCGGTGCGGTGTTCTTCAAAGCCGATCTCCGGATGCGCGTGCACATCGCGGCGGATGGCGCGAAACGCCGGGTTGGCGGTAATGGTTGCAAGTATCTTGGCGGTGTCGGCGGTGTCGGCGGTGTCGGCGCTGTCGGCAATGCCGGTGTTGCGGTGGCCGGCGCCAGGGTCTTGGTGCGTGGTCATGCGGTTCCTCAAGGCTGCGTCGGAAGGTTCAAGGCGCGCAACGCGGTGACGTCGTCACGGATGCGGGCATCGAAGCTGGCTTTGTCGTAGGCGGTTGCCGATTCCATGCCCATGGCCAGTACGCGTTCTCGCACCTCGGGCTTGTCCATCACGGCGGCAAGCGCGTCGCGCACGCGTTGCAGGCGCTCGGGCGGCACGCCCCTGGGGGCCAGCACGCCCACCCAGCCGACCATCTCCATGCCCTTGACCGTCTGGCTTTCGTTGATGGTGGCCAGGTCGGGGTAGGCCGCCAGCCGCTGGCGGCTGATCACGCCCAGCGATTTGATGCGGCCTTGTTGCAGATGCGGCAGCGCGGTGGGCGGCGCCATGACGGCCAGGTCGATCTGGCCGCCCAGCAGGTCATTGATCAGCGGCGACGCGCCCTTGTACGGCACATGCAGCATCTTGGTGTCGGTGCGGCGTTGCAGGTTTTCAACCACCACCTGCTGGAACGTGCCCTGGCCCGGGCTGCCGTAGCTAAGGCTTTCCGGCGCGGCACGCAGCGCCTGCACGACCTGGTCGATATTTGATTGGGGAAGATCCTTGCGGGCCACCAGGATCAGCGGCGACGTAAACACCAGCGAAACCGGGTCGAAATTGTCGGTGCCATACCGCAGGTTGCGATTGACCAGCGGCTGCAAGACCACGTCGTTGATGCTGCCGGCCAGCAGCGTCGTGCCGTCGGGCTTGGCCTGCGCGACGCGGCCGGCGCCAATCGCGCCGCTGGCGCCGCCCACGTTCTCAATGACCACGGTCTGGCCCAGGCGTTCGCTCAGTTGCGGGGAAATCGCCCGCATCACGGCGTCAATCGACCCGCCGGCGGGGAAGGGGATGACGATGGTGAGCGGCTTGTCGGGCCAGGTTTGCGCTTGCGCGGGGGCAAACGTGGCTGCCGCGACCAGGGCGGCGGACAGCGCGGCGCGAACCCGCGCGCGACGGAAAAAGTGCAGCATTTCGAACCCCTTGTTTTGTTGGTGTCAGGCCGCTATTGCGCCTTGAATAGCTATACTTGAAAAGTGAAATATCAATGAAAGATATGCCATTTAGGAATAGCTAACCCCATGCGTACCGCCACCGCCACCGCCACCGCCACCGCCACCGCCACCCCCGGCAGCCCGTCCTCCGCGGCCACTCTGTTTAATCGCCTGATCGCGCGCACCCGGCTGCGGCATTTGCAGCTGATCGTGTTGGTGGCTGAATTGGGCAGCGTGCAGCACGCTGCCGCGCAGATCGGCCTGACCCAATCGGCCGCCACGAAGATGGTGCTGGAAGTAGAGCGCGTGCTGGAAGCGCGCCTGTTCGAGCGGCACGCGCGCGGCATGCGGCCCACCTTTGCCTGCCGGGACTTGCTGCCTTTGCTGCGCAATGTGATGAACAGCCTGACCGGTTGCGCAGAGTCCTTGGCGGCGGCGGGCGCGGGCTTTGAAGGGACCGTGCGCGTGGGCGCAATCACTGCCGGCGTCAGCGGCGTCATCAACCCCGCGCTGCCCGAATTCTTTGCCAGGCAGCCGCAGGTTCGTCTGGAATTGTTCGAAGACGCGCTGCCGGTATTGCTGGGTCGTTATGCAGATGGCGAACTGGACTTTCTGGTCGCGCGTGAACCCGCGCAGCTGGCGCCCGATTCCCAGTTCCAGGCGTTGCTGGCCGACATCTGCGTGGTGGCCTCGGGCCCCGGGCACCCGCTGCTGGGCCGCCGCAATCTGCAACCCGCCGACCTGCTGGCCTACCCGTGGGCCAGCCCGCCGCTGGATAGCCAGACCTACCGCGCGTTCGAGGCGCTGTTTGCCGAATGCGGGGAACTGCCGCCCCTGCAACCGCTCAGCACGCGTTCATTTGCCACCATGGTGCATTACCTGCGCGCCAGCCAGGCACTGATGATGGGCCCCTTGAGCTTCGTGCGCGAAGGCCTGGATTCCGGCGCGCTGGCGCGGCTGGACTGCACGCTTGCCGACACCTTGCCGCCGCTGGGCCTGGTCAGCCGTACCGAACCGCGCAACCGTAGCGTGGCGGCTTTCCAGGCGCATCTGCTTGAGGCGCATGCGGCCCGCCGCCCCTGATTGCCGCGCGTTTGCTACGGGATAACCGAGTAAATGGACGCAGGCACCGGCCCCCCATGCAGTTGCAGCCGATTGCGCGCGGTGCATTCGTACTGCGCGCCCACCTTGCGCGCCACCGCCTCGCTTGCCGCGTTGCCCTCTGCAATCACGATCTCGACACGGTGCATGCCCAGGGTGTCAAAGGCGTGGGGCAGCATCGCCAGCACCGTGCGATGCGCAACGCCTTGCCGTTGGGCGGACTGCCGAACCCAGTAGCCCAGATTGCAGAACAGGTTTTGCTGATTGATCGCGTTCAGCCCCACGCCGCCCAGCAACTGACCAGTGTCTTCAGAGAACACGCCGAACTCATATCCCGTGTGCGCGTCACGGCTGCCACGGCACATCGCAAACCAGTCCAGGGCGTTTTGCTTGGAAAACGAAGCCGTGCACCACGGCATCCAGCGGCCGACCGTATCGACGGATTCCCGCGCGGCTTCCGCGAAATCGCGGGCGTCGGTATCGTGGAATTCACGCAAGAGTAGGCCTTGGAAAACGACGGGCTGCATGATCATCAGGGCGGGGCGATTGAATGGATGGGGCATTATCGCCGGATGATTGCGGTTTGCGATTGAGGTTTGCGATTGCGGTTTGCGATTGCGGCTCGCGATTGCCGTTTGCGATTGCGGCTTGCGGGGCGCCGTCGGCGACCGCTGTCCGCTGACGCAGGCGGGCATTGCGAGTAAGGTAGCGGTTAGCGCGCTTTCATACGCCGCGCTTTCCCACGCCACGCTTTTACACTTTAAGGCCCGATTGCCCGGCACGTCACCTGTGCCGCCAGCAGGAAACCGATCATCATGAAGATTCTTCGTTTAGCAGCACGGCCCGGCCAT
>NZ_JBLVOL010000135.1:47085-71561 GCF_053543755.1 Achromobacter semiaridum
ATTGGCCGCTTGTACGAGTCAGCCTGCGCGGCAAAGCGATATGGATTATCGCAGCCGGCCGTCTTCCACGACGAAGGCCGCGAATGGCAACCCGGGTTCGTCGGGCCAGCGCCTGACCATACAGTCCGGTGAAGGCGAAAGGTTGAATCTGCCCTGGTTCATCCAGGACACGCAGGACTGGGTCAACAGCAATTGACCGCCCCGGGGCCGCTACGACGCGCGGCGCACCACCCATTTCTGAACAAGCCCAGCCCCGCGCTGGGCTTTTTGTTGTAGGTCCAGGAACGGCAATTGCTGCCGCCGTCGATGTTTCCGCGCGCGAGTCCGCTACTTCAAGAGGCGATCAGACGTGACCCAACTTATCGAAAACAGATATGCCCTGACCGTGCACCCCGTGCCGGCAGTCTTCCTGGCGGGCATGTTCCCGTGGTTTCTAGGCGCTGCGCTGGCTGATGCGGCCTATGCGCAGTCTTTTCACATCCAGTGGAATAATTTCGCGTCGTGGCTGCTGATCGGCGGCCTGGTGTTCGGCGGCATCGCGCTGCTGTTCGCCATCGTGGATCTTTTCCGGGCCTATCAGCGCGCACGCGGCATTGTTCCGTACACCGTCGTGCTGTTGGCGACCTGGGTGCTGGGCATTATCAACGCCTTGATCCACGCCCGCGACGCCTGGGCGAGCATGCCGCTGGGCTTGATCCTGTCGGTGATCGTGGCGGTGCTTGCGTGCGCCGCGATCTGGCTGGGCTTTCGCACGCCGCACATCAGAGGGGCCAAATGAAACACGCCAGCTTGCTTGCCGTTATCCCGCTTGCCGCCGCAGCCGGAATCTGCCTGGCCCAGGGGCCGTCGTCCCAGGTGGGCCCCACGCCAGACCTGCCCAAGCCCGAGCAGGGGCTGCTGCCTGAAATGGTTATCGCCAAACCCGCCGACTGGGGCGACAAGACGCCCACGGTGCCCGAAGGCTACAAGATCACCGCCATCGCCAAGGACCTGAAGATACCGCGCCAGACGCTGGTATTGCCCAACGGCGACATCCTGGTGGCGGAGGGCAGGGGCGGCAATGCGCCCAAACTCAAGCCCAAGGACATCATTGCCGGCATCATCAAGGCCCGTGGCACCACCCCGGTAAAGGGCGGCAACCGCTTGACTTTGCTGCGCGATGCCGATGGTGACGGCACCTACTCGGCTTCGACGTTCGCGGAAAACCTGGATGCGCCCTATGGGCTGGCATTGATCGACAACAAGCTTTATGTCGCCAACCAGGGCGCCCTGGTGCGCTTTGACTACCAGCCAGGCCAGACCCGGGCCAGCGGCCCGCCTGAAACCGTGACCGAATTGCCCTCCGAGATCAACCACCACTGGACCAAATCCCTGGCCGCCAGCGCGGACGGCCAGCATCTGTATGTGGGCATCGGCTCTAACAGCAACATCACGGAACGCGGCATGGACGCGGAAGCGGACCGCGCCCGCATCTGGCAAATTAATGCCCGCACGGGCGAACACAAGGTGTACGCCACCGGGCTGCGCAATCCCACCGCGTTGACGATTGAGCCGGGCTCCGGGCAGTTGTGGGCGGTGGTGAACGAGCGCGACGAGATCGGTCCCAACCTGGTTCCCGACTATCTGACCGCCGTGCAGGCAGGCGCTTTCTACGGCTGGCCGTATAGCTACTGGGGGCAGAATATCGACGACCGCGTCCGCCCACAAAACCCGGAAAAGGTGGCGGCCGCCATCAAGCCGGACTACGCATTAGGGTCGCATGTGGCGGCCCTGGGCGTGGATTTCTCGTCCGAGGCGATGGGCGCAAAATTCGCGAATGGCGTGTTTGTCGGCGAACACGGCAGCTGGAACCGCAGCGACCCGGTAGGCTACAAGGTGGTCTTCGTGCCGTTCCGCGACGGGCGTCCGTCCGGCCCGCCGGAGGATTTTGTGGCGGGGTTTCGCGATAGCGACGGCACCACACGCGGCCGCCCCGTGGGCGTGACGGTAGACCCGAAGGGCGCGCTGATCGTGGCTGATGACCTGGCAAACATGATCTGGCGAATCACGCCGACGTCCGGAGCAGGGGCGGGTTCGGCCGCAGGCAAAGGCGCAGGCGCAGGAGCAGGACCAGGCGCAAGCTCGGGCCCCAGCCCCAGCCCAAGCCCCAGCCCAAGCCCCAGCCCAAGCCCCAGCCCCAGCCCAAGCCCAAGCCCAAGCCCAAGCTCTTCGCAGCCACCCGCCGCGCCGCAATAAGGCCGGCGTCAGGTCAAGCCGCCGCCGCTACAGATGGCGCGTCAGTCGCCACCGGCCGGTCGCCTATCCACTCGGAAAAACGCAGCAGATAGCCATCGGGGTCCTGCACCAGGAATTGCTGGACCCCGATTTCGATCTGTCCGTTTCGATACCAGCGTTGCTGCATCGTCCGGTACATCCGCCAGTCCGCCGCCAGCAGCCGTTCGTATAACGGCCCGATGGACTTCACCTTGATCTCAAAATTCACGCCCCGGCCCAAAGGCGCTTGCAGCGGCGCGGTGATCCATCCATCCTCTCCCCGGATCTCGTCCAGCATGAATTGCGCGCCGTCCCGATCCAGAAAAACAAAACCTTCTTCTTCGCGCTGGTAGACGACCTCGAATCCACACAGGTCGATCCAGAAACGCCGGCTTTGCGCCATGTCCCGAACCATCAGCTCCGGGACCAGGCGCGCTCGGTACGATTTATCTTCCATCGTCTCTCCTGCCGTCTTTATTCGTTGGGCGCCCATGATATCGCCCGGCGGCGTTGCGGGGTCGGCCCCGGTGTGTCGTATCCGGCACGCTTCTGCGTCCGGCAGCACATAACACCCATGTCGCCACAGGACTTGCGGCGCCGCTTGACCCTCACGTAACGTGATGGCCCAGAGTTTGGCCTGCGCATTCGAAGGAGGAAACATGCAGCTGACCGTAGGAGAACTGGCAAAGCGTAGCGGGCTGACCGTGCGCACGCTTCACCACTATCACGCGATTGGTTTGCTGACGCCTTCAGCGCGCGCCGACAACGGCTATCGCCTGTACGGTCGCGACGAAATTGCCCGTCTGCATCAGATTCAGGCATTGCGTCGCTTCGGATTGGCGTTGGCGGAAATCGGCGCCTACCTGGACCAGCCCGGCGCTCCCTTGGCGGACGTGATCTCTCGGCAGATTGCCATGCTGGACCGTCAGATGCAGCAGGCCGCGTGCTTGCGCGAACGCTTGGCGCAACTGCACGGGCAGTTGACGGACGGCACGGAGCCCGAGCTGGCCGATTGGCTAAAAACTCTGGAAATGATGACTATGTACGATAAATATTTTTCGCCTGAAGAACTGGCGCGCCTGCCCCTGTACACGCGTGGGCCGGACGGCGACCCGGACTGGCTTGCGTTGGTTCAGGAAGTGCGGCAGCAGATGGAGCAGGGCGTGGCGCCCGAGGACGCCAAGCCACGCGAGCTTGCCCGGCGCTGGATGGAACTGCTGCTGCGCGATACCAACGGCGATCCGCGCTTGTTGGTGAAGCTCAATCGCATGCACGAGCAGGAACCCGGCATGCAGACGCACGTCGGCATTTCCAAAGCCATGCGCGACTATGTGCTGCGCGCCTTCTCGGAAAGCAAACTGCTGATCTACGAAAAAAACCTGACGCCGGATGAAGCCCGGTTCATGCGCGAACATTACGGCGACCGGATTTCGGAATGGCCGTCGCTGATCGCGGAGGTCCGAAACGCCATCGATGCGGGCGTGGCGCCCGATTCGGAAACCGGCCAGGCTCTGGCGCGGCAGTGGCTGGAACTGTTCAGTTCGTACGCGGGCAAGGACCCGGCCACACACGCCAAGTTCCGGCAGGCGTTGATGACCGAGCCCGAGTTGACCGCCGGCACCTGGGCCGACGACGCGACGCTGGCGTTCATGCGGCAGGCGATGGGGGCGCTGGCCAAGTAAGCCAAGCCCCAGCCGTTCCGGTGCTAGCCCGGCGGGCGCGGTGTTACCAGCTTGATCTCGTCGATCTGGCTGGCATAGCTGGCGCCTTGCAGCAGCAGCACCGTTTGCGGGTTGCCCTGGCGCCGGTCGATCCATTGCGATTGGGTCCCCGGCGTCTTTTTGCGGAACTGGATGTCGTAATCGGCGGCGGCGTTGTCGTAGGGCAGGCGCACGTCGATCCAGCTTTCGCCCAGCAGGCGGTTGACCGTGCGACGGCTATCGCCGATTTTCAGGCCGACGATGCTGCCCGTGAACGGCGCGCGCACGGTGATGGTGTCCACCTTGCCGGCAAAGTCGAACAGCAATTCCATCCCCCGATCCGGAAAGTCCAGCTTGGTTTTGCCGGACTTGCCCGCGGGCACCGGCATGGCTGTGGTGCCAAAGGCCGTTTGCACCTGGCTGATCGAATCGCCCATCCACACGCCCAGGCCAGTCGTGGCCAGCGTATCGTCGCCCGCGCCTGCCGGTTTGTCGCCAAAGCGTTCGCGATAGGCGGCGGTTTGCACGGCCAGGTTGGCGCGGTCGCGCAGAACGTCGCCGGCCAGCCAGTTGCTCATGAAGTCACGCATCGGCTCGCCTTGGCAGTCAAAGCGGTCCGACGCGTTGCGCGCCGCCAGTTGCTGCGCCTTGTCGACGTAGCGCTTGTCCTTATCGGTCAGCAGCGCCGGGATCTCGTCCGGCACGAAGCGTTTGCCGGGGTTATTGCACTTTTCCGCATACAGGTTGTAAAGCGTGGCGTTGGCATGGATACGCGCCAGCGACGTGGCGATGTCATCGCGCAGCAGCACCTGGCTGACCGTGGCCGCGCGCTGTTCCGTGCGCGCCCGCACGTCCTTATCCAGCTCGCCGGCCAGGGATTTCGGGCGCGGCTCGCTGGGGCCGAACAGCCGGCTTTGCAGGTTTTCAATCGACTGGCCGACGTTGACGTTGTACAGGCCGGCGCTTTGGCCGATCTGGAAAATGCACAGCAGACCCGCCGCCACGCACAGCACCGTGCGCGGCCACCCGCGCGCGGGCTCGCCGTACGAGCCGTCGTTCTTCAGCATCTTTGCCGCCATCACCAAACCGGCAATAGCCAGGATCAGGCCCAGGAAATTGAAACGGGTGTCCTGCACCACCATGCCGTTCACCGATGCCTGCTGGGTCGTCCCCATGAACAGCCAGAAAGGCAGCATGCCCAGAATCAGCGCGAAGATCGGGCGCCGCAATCGATGCCAAAGGCCGGGGGTGTTCTGACTCATATCGCAGGGTCTCTCTGTCTTGGTTTCGAGGACCCGCATTATTAACTGGATCGGCGTCACCGTTTTTTTCTCCAACGTCAGCGGTGTGGTTTGGCATATCAGAAAGGTATGGGGCGCCAGGGCGGGGCGCGTAGGAATCTTGCGTTCAAGCCCACATTTTTGCTGATGGTAAACCCGCATGGGCAGGGTAGTGCCGTCGCTGCGATGAAGGCGGTGCACCAGAGGTATTCCGCCATATATACCGGCAGGGTATCAATGTGGACATTCAAAGTATTGGACGCAAAAAGCACGTCGGCCCTATAAATCCCCATCCCCACCCTTAACCATTCCTGTGCCGAACATGTCCGCAGCAACTATCGAACGCATCGAAACGTCTCTTGTCGACCTTCCGACCATACGCCCGCACAAGCTGTCCGTGGCCACGATGTACGGGCAGACGCTGATGCTTGTTCGCGTGGTGTGCAGCGATGGCGTGGTGGGTATCGGTGAAGGCACCACCATTGCCGGCATGGCGTACGGGCCGGAAAGCCCCGAGGCCATGAAACTGGCGATCGACGCCTATTTCGCGCCCGCCATGATCGGCCAGGACGCCACCCGCATTCAGACGCTGATGGCGCACGTGGGCAAGCTGGTCAAGGTGAACCACTTTGCCAAGAGCGCGCTGGAAACCGCGTTGCTGGACGCCCACGGCAAGCGCCTGGGAGTGCCCGTCAGCGAATTGCTGGGCGGGCGCCGCCGTGACCGCCTGCCGGTGGCCTGGGCGCTGGCCTCGGGGGATACCGCCCGCGACATCGCCGAAGCCGAGCAGATGCTGGACACGCGGCGCCATCGAAATTTCAAGCTCAAGATCGGCAGCCGGGACCCGAAGGTCGACATCCAGCACGTGGCCGATATCAAGAGCGCGCTGGGCGACCGGGCCTCGGTGCGGGTAGACGTCAACATGGCATGGAGCGAGACGCAGGCCGCGTGGGCCATCCCCGCGCTGGCGCAAGTGGGCTGCGAACTGGTCGAGCAGCCCGTGGCCAGCGCCGTGTCGCTGGCGCGGTTGATGCGCCGCTTTCCCGTGGCGTTGATGGCGGACGAAGTGCTGCAAGGCCCCGAAAGCGCTTTCGAGATCGCGCGCGGGCACGGCGCGGATGTGTTCGCCATCAAGATCGAGCAGAACGGCGGCCTGTTTGCCGCCCAGCGCGTGGCCGCGATTGCCGATGCCGCGGGCATTGAGCTGTACGGCGGCACGATGCTGGAAGGCGCCGTCAGCACGATTGCCGCCGCGCACCTGTTCACCACCTTTGCGCAATTGCAATGGGGCACGGAATTGTTCGGCCCCTTGCTCATCACCGAAGAGATCCTGACGCAGCCGCTGGATTACAGCGACTTTGAGCTGACCGTGCCCAACGGCCCCGGCCTGGGCATTGAGCTGGACGAAGCGCGCATCAAGCGGTTTACGCGTGACGGGCTGATCAAGGTGACCGACAAACGACATTGAGCGCGGGCGTTGTTCGCCGCGTGCAGCGATACCACGCAATACCAAACGGAGACAAAACCATGAGCCTCAACATCTTTAACAGCAAGGAAGTCCAGGACCTGCTGACCGCCGCCTCGAACGTGGAAGGCGCCGAAGGCACCCCGCGTTTCAAGCAGATCGTGCACCGCCTGTTAAGCGATCTGTTCAAGGCCATCGACGATCTGGACATCACACCGGACGAGGTCTGGGCGGGCGTGAACTACCTGAACAAGCTGGGCCGTGACGGCGAAGCCGCGTTGCTGGCGGCCGGCTTGGGCCTGGAAAAGTACCTGGACATCCGCATGGACGAAGAGGACAAGCGGGCGGGCCTGGACGGCGGCACGCCGCGCACCATCGAAGGCCCGCTGTACGTAGCCGGTGCGCCGCTGCGCGACGGTGTGTCGCGCATAGATCTGGACCCGGACGCCGCCGCCGGCCCGCTGGTGATCCGAGGCGTGGTTACCGACACCAACGGCGCGCCACTGGCCAATGCGGTCGTGGAATGCTGGCACGCCAATTCCAACGGCTTCTATTCGCACTTTGATCCCACCGGCGCGCAAACCGATTTCAACCTGCGCGGCGCCGTCAAGACCGGCCCCAATGGCGAATACGAATTCCGCACCTTGATGCCGGTCGGCTACGGCTGTCCGCCGCAGGGCGCCACGCAACAACTGCTGGACTCGCTGGGCCGCCACGGCAACCGCCCCGCGCACGTGCACTTCTTTGTCAGCGCCGACCAGCACCGTAAGCTGACCACGCAATTCAACATCGAAGGCGACCCGCTCATCTGGGATGACTTTGCCTATGCCACGCGTGAAGGCCTGATTCCGCCCGTGGTGGAAAAGACCGGCGGCGACAAGCTGGGCCTGAAGGCCGATTCCTACAAGGAAATCGAATTCAACTTTGCATTGACCAGCCTGTTGCAAGGCAAGGACAACCAGATCGTCAACCGCCTGCGCGCCAGCGCTCAGGCGTAATCGCCAGGCCTCACGCGGCGACGCGCGAGGCCTTTTTTACCGCATTGCAGTCTTGACCACATACCAATAACGCATAACGCATCAAGCGAAATCACGAGGGGACTTTCATGTCGGCAGCTACGTTATCCATACCCAGTTTGATCGATAAGAATCGAATGAGCGCCTTTCAATGGCGCGTCTTGATTCTGTGTTTTTTGATTGCCTTGTTCGACGGCTTTGACACCCAGGCCATGGCCTTTACCGGCCCCGCCATTCTGGTGGCCTTCAAGCTTCAGTCGGGCGAACTGGCGCCGATTCTTACCGCCGGCATCGTGGGCATGACCGTGGGCGCCATGCTGCTGGGCCTGGTGGGCGACCGCATCGGCCGACGGCCGGCCGCCCTGGTGGGTGTCGCCGTGTTTGGTGTGGCAACGCTGCTGACCGCGGGCGCCACTGAAACGTGGCAGATCCTGGCGCTGCGCTTCATCGCCGGTTTGGGCATGGGCGGCTGCACCCCCATCGTGCTGGCGCTGGCCGCCGAGTATGCCCCGGCGCGCTTGCGCGGCACCGTCATCACCGGCGTGCTGCTGGGGCTGCCGGCCGGCGCCATGCTGGGCGGCCTGCTGGCCGCGCGCATGCTGCCCGTGATCGGCTGGCAAGGCATCTTCATCGTCGGCGGCGTTGCGCCGTTGCTGTTGCTGCTTGCGCTGTTTGTGCTGCTGCCCGAATCGCTGCAATTCAAGGCCATGCGCGGCGATGCCGCCGGCCAAAGCTATGTTGCCCGCATCCTGGCCAGGATTTCCGGCCAGCCGCTGCCTGCCGGCACGCGCTTCACCGTGCCGGAAGACGCCACGATCCGCGCCAGCGTCAAGGCGTTGTTCGCCGATGGCTATGCGCGCAAGACCATCGCGATCTGGTCCATCTATCTGCTGAACTGGGTGGCGTGGTTCATGCTGCTGTCGTGGTTGCCCACCGTGCTGAAGGCCGCCGGCCTGCCCGCCGCCCAGGCGCCCATGGGCACGTTCACCGTGAACCTGGTGTTCATCGTCTGCGCGATTCCGTTGTCCTACCTGATGCCGCGCGTGCCGACGCGTTCGTTGCTGATCGCCATGTTCGTGCTGGGTATCGCGGTGTCGTTGGGCCTGGGCTACGCGGGCACCGACTGGACGATGGTCTTCATTCTGGTGGGCGCTGCCGGCCTGGGCATCGGCGGTCAGCAACTGGCGCTGAACTACCTGGTGATTGGCGCTTATCCCACCGCGCTGCGCGCCACGGCCACGGGCTGGTCCATCGGCGTCGGCCGCGCCGGCGCCATCATCGGCTCGGCCATCGGCGGCAGCTTCCTGGGCTGGTTTGGCCCGTCGGGCTTCTTCCTGGCGCTGGCCGTTCCGTTGGCGGGCGCCTTGCTGGCCGTGCTGCTGGTCGACACGAAAACGTCGCGGCCGGTGCCAGGCGAACTGTCGCGCGCTCACTAAATAAAAAGGCGTTTCATGAACCGTTTTGAAGATCAGATTGCATTGGTGACCGGCGCCGCCCAGGGTGTGGGGCGCGCGACGGCGCGGCGACTTGCCGCCGAGGGCGCCAGCGTGGTTCTTGTTGACCGCGCCGCCGACCTGGGCGCGGCCGTGGCCCGCGAGATCCGCGAGGCGGGCGGCTGCGCGTCCTTCATCAGCGCCGACCTGGAAACCCATGCCGGTGCGCAGGCAATGGTGGAGTACACGCTGGACACCCACGGCCGCATCGACGTGTCGGTGCACAACGTGGGCGGCACCATCTGGATGAAACCGTTTTGGGAATACACGCCCGACGAGATGCAGCGCGAGGTCAACCGTTCGCTGTGGCCCACGCTGTGGTCGTGCCGTGAGGTGATCCCGGTGATGCGCAAGCAGGGCCGGGGCGCCATCGTCAACGTAGGCTCGAACGCCACGCGCGGCATCTATCGCGTGCCGTATTCGGCGTCCAAGGGCGGCGTGCACGCCGCCACGGTTTGCATGGCGCTGGAGCTTGCTGAAAGCGGCGTCCGCGTTAACTGCGTGTCGCCCGGCGCACTGGACAACGGCGTGCGCGCCATCCCGCGCAACACCGAGCCGCCGTCGGAACAGGACCAGGCGTGGCAACGCGAGATGTACACGGACTGCCTGGCGACCACCCCGATGCACCGCATGGGCAGCATGGAAGAAGTTGCCGCCGCCATCTGCTTCATGGCGGCCCCGGAAGCGTCGTACATCACGGGGCAAGTCATGTACGTGGCGGGCGGGCATATCGGGTAGGGCAGTCAACGCGGCGGCATTGCTTGTCGCTGGTCGGGTACCGGATACGACGCGTGGCAAAGGGCGCGGGGAATTGCTTCTGCTATTTTTCCGGCTTCCTCGGCATGACCGGTATGAAGCCAGGCCAAAAGCAGGCCAAACCCACTAGCGGGCCCGGCAGCAGATACCAGGCGACGTTGACGCCCAGGCTTGGAAAGCTGTGCGTCACCAGCGTGATTGAGAACACGGTAATCAAAAACCCGATGCTGTTTTGTATCGCCAGTGCTCCGCCCACCAGCTCCGGCGGGCAAGCGCGTGCCGATATCGCAGAGAACTGCGCGGAATCGGAGACGACCGTCAAGCCCCACAGCAGCAGCATCGGAAGGCAAAGTGCCATGCCGAAGGGCCTGGCAAAGGGATAGGCCAGGCACATCAAGCCGGATATGCCCAACGACGCCGCCGCCACAAGCGGGCTACCTACGCGCTGGCTCAACCTGCCGCCGATGATGCTGCCCAATGCGCCGATACCAATAATGGAAAACGACAGCGCGGGCGCCAGCGCCCGGCTTGAATCGGCCGCGGCATCCGACGTGCGGATCAGGTCCTGCACAAAAAAGGGAACCAGGGTCCAAAACGCGTACAGCTCCCACATGTGCCCGAAGTAGCCCAACGCCGACGCACGAAACTGCGTGCCCTTGAAGGCGTTAAGGGCCGCGCCCCATCCGATGCGCGACGCTTTCGCACGGGGCAGATACGGTCCGTCGCCCAAGGCCTGAACCAACGCGCCGCCCGCGATGGCCAGCAGACTGGACGCCAGCACCACCTCGTGCCAGGACAGGGCGCCGCCGCCGGCCCGCACGGCCTGGGGCAGGGCGGTGCCCAGCGTCAGCATGCCCACCAGTAGTCCCAATGTTGACCCGGCGGCGGTCTGGGTCCAGCTGATAACCATTTTCATGCCCAGGGGATAGATGCCCGCCAGGCAGACGCCAACCGCAAAGCGTAGCGCCAGGCCTTGGCTGAAATCCGACGCGACCAGGGCAAAGCAGGCGTTCAGAATGGCGCCCAGATAACAGGCGCCGGCGAACAGTCGGCTGGCCGGGTAGCGGTCCGCCACCCCGCTGGCAGCCAGGAACAGAGTGCCCAGGATAAAACCGACCTGGGTTGCGCCCGTCAGTTGGCCGAACTGGGCGGTGCTAAGCGCCCATTCGGCCGAAAGGCTGTCCGCCGCGCTATTCGGGCTGAACCACAACGACGTACCGCATAGTTCGGCCACGACGATCAGCGCAAGCGGGTAGCGAAGCAACACGTTCATGGAAGCTCCCGCTTTCGGTGCGGACCCGGGTCAGGGACAGGGCTGGGTAGGGGTCAGGGGTCGGGCCAAGGCCGACGCCCGGGTCGGGTTACGGTAAGAATCTACGCCCATCCCGCCCTGAACGTGAATAAAAATCCCCTGATCGCCCACCGCCCGCCGCGCCGTCCGGTGCCGCCTGGCTTTGCGCGCCGGCTTTTGGGGGAAGGCGGCGGGTATACAATCGTCGCCAACCCTTTAACACGTGAGTTCCCCGTAGTGAGCGACACATCAAATTCCCCCACCGCCGCCTTGCTGGATGGGGCCACAGTGCGGACGGAGGTGTGCTTGCCGATGCGGCTGCTGGACGGGCGGGACGTCGAGGCGCAGGTTTACACCTTTCATGGTCTTGCCGACGGCAAAGAGCACATCGCCCTGAAGTTCGGCAAACCGGGCGCCACGCCCCTGGTGCGGCTGCATTCCGAGTGCCTGACCGGCGACGTGTTCGGTTCCCTGCGCTGTGATTGCGGCCCGCAGCTGCACGAAGCCCTGCGCCTGCTGAACAACGAAGGCGGCTACCTGCTGTACCTGCGCCAGGAAGGGCGCGGCATCGGCCTGTATTCCAAGCTTGATGCGTACCGCCTGCAAGAGCAGGGGCGCGATACCTACGCCGCCGACCGCGAGCTGGGCCACGGCACGGACGCCCGCGACTACACGGCCGCCGCGCAGATGCTGCGTGCCCTGGGGCTTGGCCGTATCGAACTGCTTAGCAACAATCCCGACAAGTCGTCGCAACTGGAGCAGCACGGCATTCAGGTGGAAAGCCGGCTGACGGGCGTCCACGCCAACCCCCATAACGTCGGCTACCTGCGCGCCAAGGCCACGCAGACGCATCACGTGCTGGCGACGATCCTGCCGAATTTTCCGGTCGGCGCTTAACGCTTAACGCTT
Organism: Achromobacter semiaridum; assembly: GCF_053543755.1. Lineage (NCBI taxonomy): Bacteria > Pseudomonadati > Pseudomonadota > Betaproteobacteria > Burkholderiales > Alcaligenaceae > Achromobacter > Achromobacter semiaridum. Next base: position 59,249 of record NZ_JBLVOL010000135.1, read on the forward strand.
AACGCTTAACGTCAGAACCGAAGTGGGAATGCTGACCTTCGCTTTCAACCTCACCCTTGACGGCTGCGTGGACCACCGAGAAGGCATCGTCAACGACGACACGCACGCCTTCTTCACCCGGCTGATGGACGAGTGCGGGGCGATGCTGTGGGGCCGCGTTACCTACGAAATGATGGAAGCCTACTGGCCGGCGGTCGCCCGTGGCGACGTGGACGCAACACCGGCGATGCGCGAATGGGCCATCAAGCTACAGGCCAAGCCGAAATACGTGGCGTCCCTAACGCGAAAAGACTACCCGTGGGCCAACAGCCACCACATCGCGGAAGACCTGCAAACCGGCGTACAGAAGCTGAAGAACGCAACGCCCGACGGCGTACTGCTGGGCAGCGGGCAACTGGCGGCAGAGCTGGACCGGCTGAACCTTATCGACGAATATCAATTCCTGGTGCACCCGGTAATCGCGGGGCACGGCCCCGCCCTGTTCCAGCGCGGGCTGCCCGGTTCGCGACGGCTTGAGTTGATCTCGGCCAAGCCGCTACATGGCGGCGCGGTCGCCATGCACTACCGGCGCGCGCTGACGTAGAACGCGCGGCGTAGCGGCCTACCCGTGCCATGCCGCCGTCAACGAAAAGCTCGGTGCCATTAACGAAGCTCATGCCAAACATCGCTTGCGCGTGTTGATTAACTGGCTGATGGAGCATCTTCCGGCGCGGTTGCGGCAATAAACCCGGCCTGCTGTAGCCGCCACTTTGGAATCTGGTATTCAAAGCCGGCGGCCTCCAGCGTTTGATACTGCCCGAACCAAGGCGCCACATACCGCTCGATATTGTCCGGCAGCGCGTCCAGCCATACGCGTAGATCGTCAGGCTCGCACAGCGCCACCGGCGCGCCACTGGCAAACGTGTCTTCCGAGACCAGGCCCTTTCCGGGAACCAGATAGGCGCGGCGATATAGGCGACCCTTGTCCCAGACCTCGGGCGGCACATAGACCGGCCAGCCACCGTCATGCGGCACGGAAACGTAAACGCCAAGGGAGACCAGCTGCCGATTCTCGAACGAATCTTTGTAGCGGTTCAGGGTCAATCCCTGTTCCACCTCGCCCACCATGTGCCACAGGCAACGCTTACGCTTCTTGCGCCAACCCGCGAACGCGGGAAGAGGGCGCAACACATCCATGAATCCGTCTTCAATCAGAGCGAAATCGAGCGGCATTTTTAGGGTTCGGTTGAGGGGCGGTAAGGCCGCATATCCTAGCCGATTCGATCTTCGCGCGCCTGTCGACCGGCGGGCGTGGCAGGAATGTGATCTCGGCGGGATCCATGGGTTTCGGCATAAACGCGGGTAAATTCCGCGCCCAGTAGAAATACCTGCGCCGCGTAATAAACCCAGATCAGCACGATCACCAGCGACCCCGCCGCAGCGTACGACGAGGCGACGGATGCCTTGGCCATGTAAAGGCCGATCAGGAACTTCCCGATTTCGAACATCACGGCGGTGACGAACGCGCCTGCCCATACGTCTCGCCACGCGACCGAGACCTGGGGCATAAACCGGTAGATCATCGCAAAAAGCAGGGTAAGTATGCCCAACGTGATTGCCTCGTTGACCGCTTGAAGAAGCACCCCCCAACCCGGGATGCCGCCGCCCACCCAACTGCCCAGTGCTGCCAGCAATGTGCTGACGACAAGCGACACGAGCAATAGAAACGCCAATGTCAAAATCAGGCCAAATGAAAGCAGACGCGCGCGGATCAACGCCCAAATGCCGGACTGCTTCTTGGCGTTGACCTTCCAGATGCGGTCCAGCGCGCTTTGCAGTTCCGAAAATACCGTCGTCGCCCCAATTACCAACATCACGACGCTGATCACGGTAGCCGCAATGCCTTGGGCGGGTTCTTGCGCGCCCAATACGACGCTTTCCACCGCCTTGCCGCCCTCGGCGCCGACCATGGCGCTGACTTGGTCCAACAACTGTCCCTGCGCGGCTTCGCGGCCCCAAAAGAACCCGGCGATACCGATAACGATAATAAGCAGTGGCGCCAGCGAGAACACCGTGTAGAACGCGATAGCGGCGCCCATGCTGGGTGCATAGTCATCCAGCCAGTTCGTCACCGTTTGCTTAACTAACGCATAGAACCGTTTGATAGCCATTTTTTGCACTCCCAGCACATGCCGCAGCGTGTAGCAAGTGGCGTGCCGGTCTTGTATCAAGTGCACCTTTGCCTGAATCCGGGATCCCAGAGGGCGGCCCTTAGCCGGACGCGGGCCCTGCCTGGCCCAGCGGCCCTGGCAGCGGTTCGACCGCGCGCGTCTGGTCCATCCATAGGTACGCGTCGAACTGCTGGGGCAATGCAGCCAACGCGTAATGGCTTTGCCGCTCGGTCTGGGGTCGGTAGATGACACCGATGAAGCGTTCCAGACGGGGTGTCTCCAAGGTTTCGCGCAGATCTGCGTTCGCATTGCGCAAGTCCAGCATGAACCTTGGGATGGCGGTCTGATGCATCCGGCGTTCATAGCTTTCCGCCAGCGACGGCCGCACGCTCATCACTTCCATCGGGCCGTCCCAGTCGTTGGCCGCTGCCACGGTGCCGGTGTGTGTGCCCATCCCGATCGAGATGGCCGCGTCGCCAAAGCGTTCGCGGCATAGTTGGCCGATGTTGATTTCCGCCCGGTCCCACCCCATTTCCGTGGCCGCCGCGATGCCGATGTGAGAGTTGTGCGCCCACACGATGGCGCGCGAGCGGGGGCCGTGTACGCGCAGCGCGTTCTCCAGGGTTTCGAACATATGGGTATCGCGCAGGTTCCAGCTTTGGGCCGATCCGTAATACATGGCGCGGTAATAGCGTTCTGCCGAGGCGACCAGCCGGGCGTTCTGCTCCGCGTCAAAGAACCGCGCGCTGTCGCGTCCGGCGTAGTCCAGGCGCTTTTCCAATAACTCGCGTAGTTGCGACAGAACGGCCTTTTCGCAGTCTTCGTGCCGGCGCGTCAGCACCGCCATGCCATAGGCGGCCGGGTCCTGTTGCCACGGGTCCAGGCAGCTGTAGCGCTGGCGGGCGATGTGCGCGGCTTCGCGGTCGGTGTTGTCCAGGTAGGTCAGCACGGCGGCCATGGACTGCGCCAGGCTGTAGATGTCCAGCCCGTAGAAGCGGGTCTGCCGCGCGGGCGGCAGGCTGGCGTTGTGCTCGGCCAGCCACCGCACAAAATCGGCCACATCCGTATTGCGCCACATCCAGGTGGGAAAGCGTTCAAAGGCAGGGTGGGGCGTGCCCACGGACCCCTGGCCGCCGACCAGCCGGTCTACCGCCGCCGCGTCCGGCCAGTCGGCCTCTACCGCCACGATGTCGAAGCCATGTTCGCGGATCAGGTGCCGCGTGATCGCAGCCCGTGTCCGGTAAAAGTCCGACGTGCCGTGGCTTGCCTCGCCCAGCAGCACGACGCGAGCATCGGCGTACTTGTCGAACTGGCGCAGAAACTCCGGGTTGTCCGCATCCGTCCACGGCAGTGCCGCCGCGCGCAACTGGCCCAACATGGCTTCATCATCAGGGGTTTGGCGCATGGTCGTTGTCTCCTTCTGAATGCCAGGCCTGCTCACCGATCAGCGGCACGAAAGCAACCATTCCAAGGGACTGTTCCCGATAGTCCGTGTCGGCTTCGCGCCACAGGCGGATAAGGTGCTGCGGGCCGGAAGAGGGGCCGACCGGCATGATCAGCCGGCCGCCGATGGCCAGCTGTTCACGCCAGGCCGGGGGTACGTAAGGGCCGGATGCCGCCGCAACGATGGCGTCAAAAGGCGCGCGGGAGGGCAGGCCCAACGTGCCGTCGTCCACGTGCACGATGACGTTGTCGCAGCCAAGCCGTTGCAGTTGCTCGCGCGCCTTCAGCGCCAGGCGTTCGTGCCGTTCGACGGTGTGGACGACCTGCACTATGCGCGCCATCACGGCCGCGGCATAGCCGGACCCCGTGCCAATCTCCAGCACGCGGTCACTCGGCCGCAGCATCGCCGACTGCAACATCAACGCCACGATGTAGGGCTGCGAAATGGTTTGCCCGCACTCGATGGGCAGCGCGCCATCGTCGTAAGCCAACGCGCGCGTGTTGTCCGGCACGAAGGCGTGGCGCGGTACCCGGCGCATGGCGGCCAGCACGGCGGGGTCGTGCACGCCACGGTCGATGAGTTGGCGCTGCACCATGTTTTCACGCAGGTCTTCATAGTCTTGCATGACGCCCGTCCCTAACGCGGGCAGGCGCTATGCGCTGCCCCATCAACGGTCAGCAAAGCCCGTGCCGACAGGATCCGGCCCACGCCGGGGCACGCCGTTTGCTGCGGCGTCGTTGCCAGGCGGGGCCCACGCAGACCGGGCCCGCCGTGGCGCCCCTGGCGGCAAATACACCGCAGCAAGCACAAGGAGAACGACATGCCCAAATCACCTACGACGTCCGACTCGTCCACGTTTGAATCGTCCACGTCCAACTCACCCCGGCGCCCATCCCCGCAGGGCGACAACAGCGCGGGGCTCCCGCCAGAGGCCGACTCACAAGGCTACGAGCACGTGCATTCCGGACGACGCGCGGCGGGACATGGCGGCGGGGCGCTGGACGGCAACGAGGACGGGGGCCTCAACCCCGGCAAGCCGGCGGATGCCTACAGCGGCGGCGGGAGCGGCCACGAGTCCCAGGCGTCTCAGCAGCGGGAAGCAAACGAAGAGCTTGAGAGCCGCAACGGCCCGGATGTGCGTAAGGGATGATCGAAGAAGGGCGCCGAAGGCCGACCGATTTTTTCAAAGGACGGTAAATTGAGCCCGGGCGCCGTTGACGGCTTTCGACTTGATACAAGGCCGGGCCGCAAAAGGCCGAAGCGCTGCGCCGGGTTTTCTCTTTGACGAGCGACGCCCTTGGTACGTGCCAATAAGCGGAGCTGATGTTATTCGGAATGCTGGCGCGACTGCGTTTTCCCGCGCCCGGCATCTTCCGGCCCAAAGCGAATTCTGTTGGACGCCGCGGCTCCGGACGAGACCCCTATCCCCGGATGCCCAGCCATCCAGTCATCGCCACATAAACGCCCACGGCAATGATCAGCAGGCTGGACAGATAGGGTGCGCGTTGAGCAACCGCGTTGAACCACGGCGCACGTTTGTTGACTTGGCGAACGCTTAGCGCCGCCACCGCTCCGACCGTCACCAGCGTGATGGCCAGGCCGATCGAGAAGCACAGCACCAGCACGGCGCCCAGCGTGAACTCCTTGAGTTGCAGGCACAACAAAAGCACGGTGATTGCCGCCGGGCATGGGATCAGCCCGCCGGTCAGGCCGAACAGGGCGATCTGCCAGTTGGTGACGTTCCGGTTCGTGAAGCGCCGCCGAATGTCATTGGCATGCGCAAGCTGGTGAGCATCCTGGTATCCCTCGTTCGCCACCTCCAGGCCTCGCGGAGGTTCGTGATCATGGTGGTGGTCGTGATCATGATGATGGTCGTGATCATGATGATGGTCGTGATCATGATGATGCCCATGGCCGCCACCATGCTGGTCGCGCCAGGTTCGCCAGAACATCCATGCCGCGATCAGCACGATGATTATTCCGGATGCCAGCTGGAAATACGGCTCCAGTTCGTCCGCCGCCACGCCACGCCAGAGATACATGCCGCCCAGGCCGATCCCCCACACGATCGCCGTGTGCGAGAGGGTCGCGGTGATGCCCAGCAGCACCGCCTGCGACACCGATCCCCGGATCGCGACGATGAACGCCGCCATCATCGTCTTGGAATGGCCGGGCTCCAGCCCGTGCAGGGCGCCCAGCAGGATGGCGCTGGGAATGAACAGCCAGGCGTGCGATGCACCCTGGGCGATCAGATCGGAAAACGACAGCATGGGTCGTCCTTAGAGGTACTTGGTGATTTCTTTGAATTCGTCGATCGCGCGCTGCCGGTCCACGTCAAGCTCGCCCACCGCGTCCTGCAGACAGTGGTCGATGTGGTCTTGAATGAGGACTTTCTTGGCCTGGGAAATGGCGCGCTCGACCGCGTGCAGCTGCTGCGCAAGCTCCAGGCAGGGACGGTGTTCTTCCATCATCGACAAAATGCTGCGCAAATGGCCTTCCGCCCGCTTGAGGCGTTTGGCCACGGCATCGTGATGACGGTGGGGATCGGGATTTTTCATGCGCGAATCATATCCCCCCCGGGAGGATGCTTCGGCAGAAACCCTGTCCCAATCAGGGCAAACAAAAAAACCGTTGTAGCGATCTCTACATGATTGCAGAGATCGCAACGTCTTCTTATTCTGCTTCCCATGGACACCGCGCTTGCATCCTCTTGGCTTCTGCTTATCGTCAGCCTGCCCACCGGCGGCGCCACGGCGCGCATGCGCATCTGGCGCAAGCTCAAGGCCCTGGGCTGCACCGCCTTGCGCGACGGCGCCTATCTGCTGCCGGCGCATGCCCAGCAAGCCGCGGAATTGGCCCACCTGGCCACCGAGACGAATGAAGAAGGCGGCCAGGCCTGGCTGCTGCGGGTCCAGCCCCGGGACAACGACGAATCCGCCTCGTTCCAGCAGCTGTTCGACCGCTCGGCCGACTACGACGCCTGGCTGGCGGAACTGGCCCAGGCGCGCCAAACGCTGGCTGGTTTGAATGCGGCGCAACTGAACCGCCTGTTGCGCCGTCACGAACGCAGCTACCTGGCGTTGCGCCGGATCGATTTTTTCCCGGCCGACGCCTCGCTACGCGCCCAGGCGCGGCAGCGTGATTTCGCCAACGCCATCGAATCCCTTCTGTCGCCCGGCGAACCTCATGTTGCTCAACAGGGAAGCATCGCGCGCCGCGATCCCGTGCATTACCAGGGCCGGCTTTGGGCGACCCGGCGTCATGTCTGGGTGGACCGGGTCGCCAGTGCCTGGCTGATCCAGCGCTTCATCGACCCGTCCGCGCGCTTTCTTTGGATCGAGACCCCGGCCGACTGTCCGCCTGATGCCCTGGGTTTTGACTTTGACGGCGCTACCTTCACACACGCGGGCGATAAGGTGTCGTTCCAGGTGCTGCTTGCCAGCTTTGGACTGGAAGACAACCGGGGCCTTGCACGTCTGGGCGCATTGGTGCATGGGCTTGACGTCGGTGGCGCCGCCGCGCCGGAAGCCGCCGGTTTCGAGGCCATGCTGGCCGGCGCGCGCAAGCGCCTGCCCCACGACGATGCCGTGTTAGCCGAAGTCGGCACCGTACTGGATTCCCTGTACGCCCATTTCTCCGGTGGGCGTCAGACATGACCGACCCTTGTCCAAGAGCGCGACCGTGAATCCCTCTGAAGAATCCGCCCGCGACCTTGCCGCGACGTTTGTCTCGCAGCCCAGCTATACCCTTTGGCAACTAGCCTGCTATTTCGTCCGACTGGGGACCGTGGGTTTCGGCGGGCCTGTTGCCTTGGCCAGCTACATGCACCGCGATTTGGTCCAGGCCAGGGGCTGGATCACGGACGGGGATTACAAGGAAGGTTTAGCGCTTGCCCAATTGGCGCCCGGTCCGCTGGCCGCGCAGCTTGCCATCTACCTCGGCTACGTGCATTACCGCATTCTTGGCGCCACGCTGGTGGGCATCGCCTTCGTCCTGCCGTCGTTCGTCATGGTCGTTGCGCTGGGCTGGGCATACGTGCGGTTCGGTGGCCTGGCCTGGATGCAAGCGGTGTTCTACGGCGTGAGCGCCGCCGTGATCGGCATCATTGCCATCAGCGGCTACAAACTGACAACCAAGAGCGTGGGCCGGGACAGGCTGTTGTGGGCCATCTATCTGGTGCTGGCTGTCGTCACCGTTATCACCGAGTCGGAAATAGCCTGGCTGTTCCTGGCGGCCGGCCTGCTCGTCTGGTTCCAGCGCGCGCCGCCCCAGTGGCTGAAGTCCGGTCACCTGTCGGCAGCGGCCGGCATGTTCGGGCCAGCGGGCACGGCGCTAGCGACGCTGGATTGGCCGCTGCTCTGGCAGATCGGATTGTTCTTTGCCAAGGCGGGCGCTTTCGTTTTTGGTTCCGGCCTGGCCATCGTGCCGTTTCTCTATGGCGGCGTGGTCACCGACTTTCACTGGCTTGACGACAAGCAGTTCGTCGATGCCGTAGCGGTGGCCATGATCACGCCTGGCCCCGTTGTCATCACGGTGGGTTTCATCGGCTACCTGGTTGCCGGTTTTCCCGGCGCTTGCGTGGCGGCGCTGGCCACTTTTCTGCCTTGTTATTTGTTCACCATCGTCCCAGCACCTTATTTTAAAAAGTACGGAAAGCTGCCCGGTGTCCGCGCGTTCGTCGATGGCGTGACGGCCGCGGCCATCGGCGCGATCGCGGGCGCAGTCATCGTTATGGCCCGACGCACGATCGTCGATATGCCGACACTGATGTTGGCGCTAGCCGCGATGCTGTTGCTGTTGCGGTTCAAAAAACTGTCCGAACCGATGATCGTGACGGGCGCGGCGCTGATCGGCCTGGCGATTTATCCGCTGATGCATTAAGCCCGCTCAAGGAGTCCATCATGCAAAGCATATCCATCCCCGAACTTGCGCTCTGGCGCAACGCCGGATTTCCCCATACGTTGATAGACGTGCGACGCAGGCCCAGGCGCAACGCCGATGGGGTGGCGATCCCGGACGGCCAATGGCTTGACCCCGCTTTGTGGCTGGACTGGAAAGACACGATAGCAAGCACGCAGGCCGTGGTCATCTATTGCGCCGAAGGTCACGAACTTAGCCAAGGGCTGGCTGCCACCCTTCGGGCGATGGGCATCGACGCCAGATATTTACTGGGCGGGATACAGGCTTGGCGTGCTGCCGGACAGCGCGTGGAATCGATCGAATTTCACGACCAGCACGCCAGTAGCGCGTGACCATCGTTCCTGTGCGCGAACAGCGCCGCGTCGCGCCAGACCGCGCCTTTTCACTTGTTCTAGCGCGTCCATCTGGCCGGGGAAAAGCGATCCGCCATCAAAAGGCCGCCTCGGTCCAAAGCCATGTCGGCAAGGACCTCGCCCACGGCGGGCGCGATTTGGAATCCTCCGCCCGAGAACCCAAAAGCGTGCAGAAGCCGCGGCACTGTGGCGCTGAAGCCGATGACGGGATTCTTGTCGGAAAAGTACCCTTCGATGCCGGACCAGCAGCGGATGATGCTGGCGCGGGCAAGAGCCGGCAGGATAGCCGGGGCGGTGCGGCCGAGCTCGGCCAGGGCGGCAGGGCCAGGGCGGCTGCGGTCGCCGGGCAGGGCGTGCCCGTAGCCGCCACCCATGACGAAATTGCCGCGCGCCACTTGCCTTGCGTAAAAGCCCCCGCCTTCAACGCCCAGCGAAACGCCGATCTGTCGCGTAAGCGGTTCGGTGACGAGCATGGTGGGATATTTGACCTGCAAGGGTAAGACGTCGCCGAACCAGCCGGCAACGACGGCGCCCCAAGCGCCGGCTGCATTGATCACCGTGCCGGCTCGGATCTGGCGGCCATCCGCCGCGGTCAGCAGGAAGTCGCCGGCCTGCGTGTCCGCATGGGCTATGGCGCACTGCTCCAGCAGCAGGGCGCCGGCACGCGCGGCGGCGTGGGCGAAGGCGGGCGCGACCAGGCGGGGGTTGGCCTGGCCGTCCTCGGGGCACAGCGAGCCACCGACGACGTCAGGCGCAAGCGCCGGGAAATGCCGGCGCAGCGCCGCGCGATCCAGGACGTCAAGGCCCAGGTCGAAGTCACGGACCTTGTCGCGATACGCGACCAACTTGTCCAGGTCGGCCTGCGAGCGGGCAAGCTTGAGATGTCCGGTGCGCACATATTCCGCGTCGGTGCCGATCAATTCGGGCAACCTTGCCCAGATGCCGTGCGCGCGCTGGGCAAGGTAGAGCTGTTCGATGTTGCGGCCCTGGCGGCGCACGCCGCCGAAGTTGACGCCGCTGGCGCGCGCGCCGCACAGGCCGCGTTCGATCAGGACGGTGGCGACGCCGGCGCGCCGCAAGGCAAGAGCGGCGCTGGCGCCGACCAGGCCGGCGCCGATGACGGCGACGTCGGTGTGCAACCGGGTCATGACGGGTCCTTGCCCAAGACGGCGAACGGCAGCGGCTTGACGGGCGCCTGCCCTCGCATCCGGCCAACGGCCGACAGCGGAATCCGCCGGCATTCCGCCAGCAGTTCGGCGGCGCCGCCCTGGCACATGCGGCCCTGGCACAGGCCCATGCCGATGCGGGTCAGGGCCTTGAGGCGGTTGAGATCATCGACGGCGTATTGCCGGGCGGCAGCGCGCAGTTCGCCGGCGCGCACTTCCTCGCAGCGGCAGACGATGACGCTGTCATCGCAGCCGGCGCCCGTGCCCGACAACGGGAAGGCGCGGTTCAGCCCTTGCCGGAAGCGTGCCAACGCGGCCTGCTTGCGGGCAAGCCAGCGCAGTCTTGCGGCATCCACGCGCATGCCGCTGTCGGCCAGCATGGCAAGCGCGCCGCGCTCGCCGGAAAGCTCCGCCAGCATGGCGCCGCCGATGCTCGCGCCGTCGCCGGCCAGGTAGACGCCGGATACCGTGCTGCGGCCGTCGGCGTCGCGCCGGGGCAGCCACACGCGCTGGGCCGCGTCGAAGTCGAAGGCGCAGTCAAGCAGGTCCGCCAGCTGGGTTTCGGGGCGCAGGCCGTGGCCGACCGCCAGCGCGTCGCACGCGAAGTCGCGCTCGGCGCCGCCGATGCGCGCGCGCACGCCCTCGACGCGGGTCATGCCTTGCGCGGCGAGCAGTCTGGCGGAATGGTGCACGGGTACGCCGTGTGCGCGCAGCCAGCCCAGGTAGTACAGGCCCTTGGCCAGCGTGCCGGGCTGGTTCAGCAGCGCGGGCAGGGCGCTTGCCTGCGCGGCCAGGGGCGCGCTGTCCAGCACGGCCCGCACCTGCCCGCCGGCGCGCGCGTACTGATAGGCAACGAGATACAGCAGCGGGCCGGTGCCCGCGAACACGATGCGCGGCCCCAGCAGGCAATGCTGACCTTTAAGCGCGATCTGGGCGCCGCCCAGCGAGAAGACGCCGGGCAGGGTCCAGCCGGGAAAGGGCAGGACGCGGTCGGTGGCCCCGGTGGCGATAAGTAGGTGCGAGTAGCGCAGCCCATCAAGTTCGCCGTCACGCACCAGATCCAGGTGCCCGGGCGTGGCGTTCCAGACGGCCGTCCGGGCGCGGTAATCGGCCTGCCCGCGCAATTGGGCGCCGGCCGCGTGGATGGCGGCGGCGCGCTTGTGTTCAAAGCCATAGCGTTGGCGCGCGCTGCCGCGCGGCACCAGGTTCTGGCGGTAGATCTGACCGCCGGGCAAGGGCGCCTCGTCGATGATGACGGGCCGCACGCCATGATGCAGTAGCGTTTGCGCGGCGCGCACGCCGGCCGGGCCGGCGCCCACCACCACCATCCGCGGCGGGGTGCCAGCCGAAGATAACGGGTTCATGGGCATGCTCCGGGCAGGGTGTCCACCAGTGCCATGCCATCCTCGGCGAAGGTGGAACAGGCGCGCACGCGCTGGCCGCTGGAGAGATGCACCCAGCAGTCCTGGCAGGCGCCCATCAGGCAGAAGCCCGCGCGCGGCGCGCCCGCGCCCAAGGTGGTGCGCAACCGGTCGCCGGCCAGCAGCAGCGCGGTCAGCACGGTGTCACCGGGCTGTGCGGCTATCGGCTGGCCGTTCCAGGTCAGGCGCAGGGCGGGCCCGGCCAGCGGCGCGACGCGGCGCAGCAGGGCAGTCATGCGCGTGGCTCCGTGGCGCCCGCCTTCACGGCCCGCATCTGCGACAGGGTGCGGTCGGGCAGGATGATGTCGGCGTCGTACACCAGATCCAGGATGGCCGGCAGCCGGCGCTCGCGGGCGTAGGCCAGCGCGGCGTCGTAGGCCGGTGCAAAATCCTTGGTGGACGTGACCCGGCGGCCGAAGGCGCCATAGCTTTGCGCCAGCAGGGCGAAGTCGGGATTGATCAGGGTCGTGGCCAATGCGCGGCCAGGGTAGGCCCGTTCCTGGTGCAGCCGGATGGTGCCGTAGAGCCCGTTGTTGAACACCAGGATGACGATGCCCAACTGATGCTGCACGGCGGTGGCCACTTCCTGCATGGTCATCTGAAAGCAGCCGTCGCCGGCAAAGCAGATGACCGCGGCGTCGCGGTCATGCAGCTTGGCGGCAATGGCCGCCGGCAGGCCGTAGCCCATGGCGCCCACGGCTGGGGCCAGCTGACTGCGCAAGCCCTTGAAGGCGATGTGCCGATGGGCATAAAGCGCGTAATTGCCCGCGCCCACGGTGACGCAGGCGCGGGCCGGCAGCGAGGCCGCGACATGGCGGGCGGCTGCGTTCAGGTCGAGCGGACCGGGGGTGGGCGGCAG
>NZ_JBLVOL010000136.1:0-62551 GCF_053543755.1 Achromobacter semiaridum
GGCAGCGACACGCCCGCCGCCGCCGCCAGCCCACCACCGCGTGGCGGGGCGTCGCGCGTGCCGGCCAAGCTGGACCTGCCCGACGAGGAAATCACCTCGACCCGAATCGACCTGAGAGATTGACGTGCGGCAAGCCCAGATTCGCCAAATCCTTATCCTGATTGCGCTGACCGTTGTTTACCTGAGCTTTGAATTGGGTTTCAACGCCCGCCTGCTGGACGTGGTCGGCAGCCGCGCCACGCCGCACGACATCGAAGAGCTGGAGTTTTTCGGCCGCACGCTGTCGGGCATCGCCGCCGCGCTGGTGGTGCTGCAAGTGCTGTGGACGCGCCGGCTGCGCACCGGTGGCCAGCCGTCGTTCCTGAAGATCGCCGTGGCCTGCGCGGTGACCGCGCTGGTGGTGTTCGGCGCCATCAAGATGCTGGTGAACGTACTGGTGGACACGCGCGAGGCCGACTTTCGTCGCGTCGCCACCAACGCCGGTTTGCTCCAGCGGTCGCTGGTGCAGGGTGATCTGCACCTGGATGGCCTGGTGGACGACGGCGTCTATGCGCGGCCCGAGGGCAAGGCGTTCCTGGCCGTGTTCCAGGTGCTGCTGTCCAACATCGACAACCTGGATGAAAAGGTCGAGCCCAAGAAACGCCAGGTCATCCGCAGCGATCTGCAACGCCAGATGAAGACGTTTTCGTTCGACGGCCGCGATGTGCGCATGACGGCGCCCGGCATCCGTGGCTATCACCAGGTCTACACCAGCGTGATGCAGTCGGTGGCCGACCGCTGGAAGAAATATGCCGGCGTGCCGGTTGCGTCCGACATCGGGCTGGCGCGCGAGCAGGACCGCGCGTGGTCCGATTACCGCAATAGCCTGTCGCGGCGCGGCTGGACGCCGGAACGCGTGCCCGCCCGCTACCAGGGCCGCGTCACGCAAGATGTGCGCAAGCGCATCCCGGTGCCCGGCGATTGGCAGCCGCATGACCGCGCCACGTTCAACGAGGCCGTGGCCCAGCAGTATTGGAAGACGATGCGCAGCCGCACCGTGCACGTGGAAGGCGACGCCATTCCGCCCGGCCTGTCCTACGAGGATTTCGTGGCGCGGCCCGGCGTGCAAAAGCTGCTGCGCCAGACGCTGATGGTGCCGGCCAGCATGAACGTGGCGTCCAACTACACCGATCCCGCCAGCTTCAAGCGCCTGTACGACGGCATGCTGGACCGCGCCGTTGACGAGGCGATGCCGCGCTTTTCCGCCAGCGCGTCCGACTTTCAGCGCGGCGGCCAGCATCAACAGCTGGGCGAGGACGCGGCGCGCGCGGCCATTGTGCCGCCGGTTGCGTTGCTGTGTTCGCTGCTGGGCGCGGTGGGCCACTTTGCCAAGCTGCTGTACCTGATCGCCAAGCTGGTGGTGTGGCTGCGCACCCCCGCCGGCCAACAGCCCGGCCGCACCGCCACGCGCGCCGCCGGCCTGGCCTTGGTATTGACGCTGGTGTGTGTGTGGACGGCGTTTTCGTTCATGCAGAACAGCGTGACCCAAAGCGAACTGTTCCAGCAGATGTCGCGGGCGGAACTCGGCCGCGATGATGAGTCGATCGGGCAGGCGCTGCGCCGCCGCGTGCTGGCCAACGTGGCGCACGTGGTGGTGGTGGGCCAGGCGTACACCTATCCCTTTAACGAAGCGGTGCGCACCGGCTTGCTGGGCGGCATCAAGTATGGATATCACGGCGATGCAGGCTAAACGCTGGATGGCGGCGCTGCTTGCCGCCGCGTTGCCCTGGTCCGGCGCCGGCGCCGCGTGCCTGGGCATGCAGGTGCACGCGCATCGCGGCGCGCCCACGCTGCCGGAGAATTCGCTGGCGTCCATCCGCGCGGCGTATGCGGGCCAGTGGGACGGCGTTGAAATCGACATGCAGCGTCTGAAGGACGGCCGTTGGGTGTTGCACCACGATGTGCTGACCGGCAGGTCGGTCACCGGCGTCGGACGCCGCGCCGTGCTGCAACTGAGCAGCGCGGATTGGCGCGGCGCCAAGCTGGCCGGGCAGGGCGGCGGGCAGCCGCCGCCTTTCCTGGACGACGCGCTGCAAGTGGCGGCCACGCAGCCGGCCAAGACCTTCAACGCCGAACTCAAGGTTGTCTACCGCGATTGCGCGCCGGTGGGCAAGCTGGTCGCCGGCATGAAGCGCGCGCTGCCGCACGGCAACTGGATGATCACCTCGGCATTCCCCGAGGCGCTGCGCTGCGTGCGCGGCACGGACCCCGACGGCTATCTGGGCCTGATCGTGTTCGACCCGCGCCACGCAGACGCCGTCAGCGCGAACCCCCTGGGCAAGTACGTGTCGCAACGCGCCACCGCGCCCACGCTTGACCGCCCATGGCTGGCCAATCTTGCCAGGACGGTAGGCGCGCCCGTCGGTGTGCATGTGGACGCCAGGACGCTGGCCGCCAACCCGCAATTGCTGCGTGACGCGGCGGCGCAGTCGGTGCGCGTCTTTGTCTACGCGGTGGGTGGCGATGCGGCCTTGGCGCAGCAACTGCGCGCGACACGGCAGCGCGAAGGCTACCTGCCGTCGGGCGTGATCATCGACGGCGACGCGCAGGCATTCTGCCGCGCCGTCGGGGGTTGAAACGCCGGGGTTTGGGCATACACTGAACGGCAAAATTTTCCGTTCACCCGCCGCAAGGAAGCCCCATGCACGCCCGCGCGATTTCGTTCTTGTCCTGCCTGCTGCTGGCAGGCGCCGCCCACGCCGGATCGGCACCGGCCGAGCTCTCATGCGTGTCCGATAGCGGCAAGGTCGCGGTAAAGGGCACGATCCCGTCGCCGTCCTCCGAAGACCTGGACATTACGCTGAGCTACTTCGACGCCACGCTGACCCTTGACGACACGACGACCCAGGGCAGCTATGTGGTGTCGGACTTTCCGCAGTCCGTGTTCCTGTTGCTGGTGCCTTCGCAAGGCACGGCGCTGACGCTTTACGCGCTGCCGTCCACCATGGCGGTGGAAAAGACCAGCGACAGCGGTGACATGTCGGGCAAATTTCAGGCCAAGCTGAAGGCGCCCCGGCCGCGCTCGGCCACGGGGGCGCAGACCCCGGCGGCACTGACGGCGACGCTGAACTGCGAATATCGGTATTCGCTGTAAGGCCACCGGATGGGCCGTTGAATGGTCCGTTCAATAGGCCATAGGCCATCCAATAGGCCATAGACCATCCAATAGGCCATTTGAGGAGACAACATTGAACACCACCCCGATCGCGGGCGAACCGCCGTTGTGCCTGCCCCCGCTGCCCGACATGGACGCCGCTACCTTCGACATCCCGCCCGGCGCCTGCGACACGCACGCACACGTAGTGGCCGCCAACACCGCGGCCTATCCGCTGGTGCCCGAGCGCACCTACACGCCGCCGCCCGCGCCGGAATCGGCCTACCTGGCCATGCTGCAAAAAACCGGCATGACGCGCGGCGTGCTGGTGCAGATCAGTGTTTACGGCACCGACAACCGCTACATGCTTGAGGTGCTGGCCCGCCACCCCGACACGCTGCGCGGCATTGGCGTCGTATCGCCCGATGTCACCGACCACGAACTGGAAGCCATGCACGCGGCCGGCGTGCGCGGCCTGCGCATCAATGTGCTGTTTGGCGGCGGCATCGGTTTTGACGCCATGGAAACGTTGGCGCATCGCATCGCCGACCTGGGTTGGCACATGCAGTTCCTGATGGACGCGCGCCAGTTGCCCGAGCTGCTGCCGCGCATGCGCAAGCTGCCGGTGCCCGGCGTGGTGGACCACATGGGGCACATGCCGGTCGCCGACGGTCTGGGCAGCCCCGGCTTCCAGGCGCTGGACCATCTGGTGCGCGACCACGGCTGGTGGGTGAAGCTGTCGGGCGCCTATCGCATCAGCGAACGCTTTGACGACTTCAGCGACGTGACGCCGTGGGCGCAGGCGCTGATCAACGCGGCGCCCGACCGCATGCTGTGGGGCAGCGACTGGCCGCACGTGCACCAGACCCGCATGGTCAATACGGGACGCCTGCGCAACCAGCTGGCGCTGTGGGCGCCGGACCCCGACGTGCGCCATCGCATCCTGGTCAGCAACCCCGAACGCCTGTACGGATTCGCCCCGACGCGATAGCCGCGCATCGCCCGAACAACAACACAAGAGACAAGCCATGCAATGGTATAGAGAGCTGAACAAGACCGAACGCCGTACCTTCATCGCCGCGTTCGGCGGATGGGCCATCGACGCGCTGGACTTCATGGTGTTCACGTTCGTGATCGCCACCTTGATGACCCTGTGGGGTATCGACAAGGGCCAGGCGGGCATGCTGGGCACCGTGACGCTGCTGTTCTCCGCCATCGGCGGCTGGCTGGCCGGCATCCTGGCCGACCGCTACGGCCGGGTGCGCGTGCTGCAATACACGATCCTGTGGTTCTCGGCCTGCACGGTGGCCATCGGCTTCGCGCAGAACTTCGAGCAGCTGTTCGTGCTGCGCGCCTTGCAGGGGCTGGGCTTTGGCGGCGAATGGGCCGTGGGCTCGGTGCTGATGGGCGAAATCGTGCGCGCCGAACATCGCGGCAAGGCCGTGGGCACCGTCCAAAGCGGCTGGGCCGTGGGTTGGGGCGCGGCGGCAATCCTGTACACGATCGCGTTCTCGGTGTTGCCGTCCGACTGGGCCTGGCGCAGCCTCTTCTGGATCGGCGTGCTGCCTGCGTTCCTGGTGCTGTATATCCGCAAGAACGTGCCCGAGCCGGAGGTGTTCCAGCGCGCGCAGGCCAAGGTGCAAGCCGGCCAGGAGCGCGCCTCGTTCTGGACGATTTTCTCGCCGGCGCTGATCAAGACCACCGTCATCACCGCCATCCTGTGCACGGGCGTGCAGGGCGGCTACTACGCCATCACGACGTGGTTGCCCACTTACCTGAAGGTCGAGCGACAGCTGTCGGTGCTGAACACGGGCGGCTATCTGATGGTCATCATCCTGGGATCGTTCTGCGGGTACATTGCGGGCGCCTATCTGGCCGACCGCCTGGGCCGGCGCGCCAATCTGCTGATCTTCTCGGTGCTGTCCACCATCAGCGTCTACGCCTATACGCAGCTGCCGTTGACCGATCACCAGATGCTGTTCCTGGGCTTTCCGCTGGGGTTTGCCGCGTCGGGAATTTTCAGCGGTATCGGCGCCTTGTTTCCCAGCCTGGTCGGTTTCTTGAGCCAGACGCACGGGCTGGGTTGGGCCATTGGCGCCTTCGCCACGGGCGCGTACGCCGTGGTGATCGTGACGGCGCTGCTGTTGCCGGAAACCAAGGGCCGCGTGCTGGAATAAGCGCTGCCCGGCCTGGCCAACACGTAGCGAAGGCCCGGGCGTTGCCCGGGCCTTTTCTTTTTGTTTAGGGTTTACCCGGTATGGTTTGCCGTTCGAAATTTGTATGATGACCCGATAACTT
Source organism: Achromobacter semiaridum (assembly GCF_053543755.1). Taxonomy (NCBI): domain Bacteria; kingdom Pseudomonadati; phylum Pseudomonadota; class Betaproteobacteria; order Burkholderiales; family Alcaligenaceae; genus Achromobacter; species Achromobacter semiaridum. The sequence continues at coordinate 5,432 of NZ_JBLVOL010000136.1, forward strand.
AGATTCATGAGACAAGTCATCATGCCGTCCCGGCCATTCCCGATCGCTGCGCTTAGCCCTGCGCCTTTCCCTGCCGTTTTCCATTGGGTTTCAGCGCCCGTCCGCCCCTGCGTCCCAGGGGTTTTTCATGACTGACGAAAGCCGCATCCGCGAAGAAATCTGCGTCGTCGGCGCCAGCCTCTACCAGCGCGGCTACACGGTCGGCGCCGCCGGCAACATCAGCGCGCGGCTGGACGACGGTTGGCTGATCACGCCCACCGACGCCTGCCTGGGCCGCCTGGACCCCGCTGAACTGGCCAAGGTCGACCTGGACGGCAATTGGGTGTCAGGCGCCAAGCCGTCCAAGACGCTGGTGCTGCACCAGGGCATCTATCGGGCCAGCCCCGAATCGCGAGGCATCATCCACACGCATTCCACGCATCTGGTCGCGCTGACGCTGGCCGGCGTGTGGAAGGCGGACGAAGTGCTGCCGCCCATCACGCCCTATCAAGTGATGAAGGTGGGCCGCATTCCGCTGATTGCGTATCGCCGGCCCGGTGACCCGCAAGCCGCGGCCGAGGTCGCAGCCGTGGCCGGCCAGGTGCGCGGCGCGCTGTTCGAACGGCTGGGGCCGGTGGTGTGGGAACGCTCGGTGGCGCATGCCTCGTATGCGCTGGAAGAGCTGGAAGAAACCGCGCGCCTGTGGCTGATGAGCCAGCCGCGTCCCACGCCCTTGTCTGCCGATGCCATCGAAGAATTGCGCACAACGTTCGGCGCGCGCCTCTAAGCCCATCAACCGCAAATAAAGTCGCCTGGCCGCCTTGGCGCGGACCGGTGCGGCGCATACTCCTGGAGACTTTTCATGCCCCCGATGGATCTGGCGTCCGGCGCCAACCCCGCTGCCGCTTCGGCATCCCAGCCTGAATCCCGCGACACCGCGCGCGCCTACGCCAAGGTGTTCTGGCGGCTCGTGCCGTTCTTGATGCTGTGCTATGTCATTGCCTACCTGGATCGCGTCAACGTCGGCTTCGCCAAGTTGCAGATGTCGCAAGACCTGGGCTTCAGCGAAACCGTGTTCGGGCTGGGCGCGGGCGTGTTCTTCATCGGCTACTTCCTGTTTGAAGTGCCCAGCAACCTGCTGATGCATCGCCTGGGCGCGCGCATCTGGATCGCGCGCATCATGATCACGTGGGGCATCCTGTCCGGCATGTTCATGTTTGTGGAAACGCCCACCGGCTTCTACATCCTGCGCTTCCTGCTGGGCCTGGCCGAAGCGGGCTTCTACCCCGGCGTGATCCTGTACCTGACCTACTGGTACCCGGCGCATCGCCGCGCCAAGATCATCGCGCTGTTCATGTCCGCCATTCCGGTGGCCGGCATCTTCGGCAACCCGTTGTCGGGCTGGATCATGGAAGCCTTTCACGGCACGCACGGCTTGCAGGGCTGGCAGTGGATGTTCCTGATCGAAGCCATTCCCGCGCTGCTGATCGGCGTGGTCACCATCATGTACCTGGACAACGGCATCGCCAGCGCCAAGTGGCTGACGCCCGACGAGAAGCAGCTGCTGACGCGGGAAATCGAACAGGACCAGAAGCAGACCGGCACGCAAAAACACTCGCTGCGTGCCGTGTTCGGCGACAAGCGCGTGTGGTGGATGTGCCTGATCTACTTCGCCTTCGTCGCCGGCCAATACGGTTTGACGTTCTGGATGCCCACGCTGATCAAGTCCACCGGTGTGACCGGGGCGCTGAACATCGGCCTGCTGTCGGCCATTCCCTTCATCTGCGCCATCATCGTGATGAACCTGCTGGGCCATTCGGCGGACAAGCGGCGTGAGCGTCGCTGGCATTTGATCGTGCCGGCGCTGGCGGGCGCCATCGGCTTTACCGCCGCCGCATCCTTTGCGGACAACACCGTGGTGTCGCTGATCTGCCTGTCGTTGGCCGCCGCCGGCGTGCTGACCTGCGCGCCGTTGTTCTGGTCGTTGCCCACGGCATTCCTGTCGGGCACCGCGGCGGCGGCGGGCATCGCCATCGTCAACTCCGTGGGCAACCTGGCCGGTTTCGCCAGCCCCTACATGATCGGCTACCTGAAAGACCTGACAAATTCTACTGCGTCCGGCATGTACGTGCTGGCCGCCGTGCTGGTTATCGGGGCCATCGCGGTGTGGTTCACGCCCGCCAAGCTGGTCAACCGCTAAAGCGTTATTGCCGCGTAGATAACCGTTATTGAACACGTTATTGAAGAAAGGACCCGCCATGCCGCGCCTGGCCGCCAACCTGACCATGATGTACACCGAGCATCCGTTTCTGGATCGCTTTGCAGCCGCCGCCAGCGATGGCTTTCAAGGGGTGGAATTCCTGTTTCCCTACGACTACGCCGCCGCCGATATCCAGGCGCGGCTGCGCGATAAGGGCTTGACCCAGGCCCTGTTCAACACGCCGCCCGGCGACTGGGCGGCGGGCGAGCGCGGCATTGCGTCCTTGCCCGGCCGCGAAGACGAATTTCTGCGCGGACTGGACCAGGCGCTGGGATATGCGGCGCAATTGGGCAACCGCGGCCTGCACGTCATGGCCGGGTTGATCCGGCCGGACCAGGACCGCGCGGCGCATCGCGAGGTGTACGTGAAGAACCTGGCCGCCGCCGCCCGCATCGCGGCATCGGCCGGCATCACCGTGGTGATCGAACCCATCAACACACGCGACATCCCCGGCTTTTTTCTGAACCGGCAAGACGACGCCCAAGCCATCTGCCAGGAAGTGGGCGCCGCCAACCTGAAAGTGCAATTCGATTGCTATCACTGCCAGATCGTCGAAGGCGACATCGCCAAAAAGCTGGAGCGCGACATGGCCGGCATCGGCCACATCCAGATTGCCGGCGTACCCGACCGCCACGAGCCCGACGAGGGTGAGCTGAACTATCCGTATCTGTTCGACCGCATCGACGCGCTGGGCTACACGGGCTGGATCGGCTGCGAGTACCGCCCAAAAGCGGGCACGCGCGCGGGCCTGGGCTGGGCGCGACCCTATCTCTCCCGGCGTTGAGTCGCATCGCGCCGCGTGGATGAACACCACGTTCACACCACCGAACCGCACACCACCGAACCGCACACCACCGAACCGCACACCACTGAGACCCCACCATGAAAATCCTGATCACCGGCGGCGCCGGATTCCTGGGCCAGCGGCTGGCTCGCAAACTGCTGGAGCAGGGCACGCTGACACTGGACGCCAACGGCCCGCAACCCATCACCCGGATCGACCTGCTGGACGTCGTCAAGACCGACGCGTTCACTGACCCGCGTGTGCATTCGCAAGTTGGCGACATTGCCGACCCGGCCGTGCTGCGCCAGGCCATCGACACGGACACGCGCGCCGTCTTCCATCTGGCGGCCATCGTCAGCGGGCAGGCCGAGGCCGATTTCGACTTGGGAATGCGCATCAATCTGGACGCCTCGCGCGCCTTGCTGGAAGTGTGCCGCGCGCTGGGCCACCAACCGCGCGTCCTCTTCACCAGCTCGGTAGCCGTGTACGGCGGCGACCTGCCCGACACCGTGCGCGACGACACCGCGTTGAATCCGCAGTCGTCCTACGGCACGCAAAAGGCCATTGCCGAACTGCTGCTGGCCGACTACACGCGGCGCGGTTTTGTCGACGGGCGCGTGCTGCGCCTGCCCACCATCAGCGTGCGCCCGGGCCGCCCCAACGCGGCGGCATCGTCCTTTGCCAGCGGCATCATCCGCGAACCGCTGAACGGCGAAACCGCCGTCTGCCCCGTGGGCGCCGACACGCGCCTGTGGCTGCTGTCGCCGCGCGCCGCCATCCAGGCCTTGATTGCCGGCTGCGAGCTGCCGGCGGACGCCGTGGCCGACCGCGCGCCCATCAACCTGCCGGGCGTGTCCGTCACGGTGGCCGACATGGAACAGGCGCTGCGCGAGGTCGCGGGCGATGACGTCGCGGACCGCATCACGTGGCGCCCGGACGAACGCGTTGAACGCATCGTGGGCAGCTGGCCCGGCCGCTGGGACACCACGCGCGCCAGCCGCCTGGGCTTGAAGGGCGACAACAGCTTTGCCGACATCGTCCGCGCGTACATGGCCGACGACTTGCCGCGTTGATGCGCGGCGCCCTCATTTCAATATTCCGGACGAACCCGCCATGAGCCTTCCGCAATCCACTCCCCGCCGCGTCGGCGTCATCGGCCTGGGCGCCATGGGCGCGGGCATCGCCCAAAGCCTGCGCCGCGCCGGTCATGATGTGCACGTGTACGACATCCGTCCCGAAGCCACCGCCTCGTTTGCCGCAGACGGCGGCGTGGCCTGCGCCACGTTGGCCGACATGGCGGCTGCCTGCGACATCATCATCAGCGTGGTGGTCAACGCCGCGCAAACCGAATCCGTGCTGTATGGCGACGGTGGCATCGCCGCCGCCTTGCGGCCCGGCGCCGTGTTCGTGATGTGTTCCACCGGGGACCCCAACTGGTCCATCGCGCTGGAAGCGCGCCTGGCCGAGCAGGGCGTCCTGTACCTGGACGCGCCGATTTCCGGTGGCGCGGCCAAGGCCGCCGCCGGCCAGATGACGATGATGACGGCAGGCGCCGGCGCCGCCTACGACGCCTGCGGCGCGGTGCTGGAATCCATGGCGGGCAAGGTCTACCGGCTGGGCGACCGCGCCGGCGCGGGCAGCAAGGTCAAGATCATCAACCAGTTGCTGGCGGGCGTGCACATCGCCGCCGCCGCCGAAGCCATGGCGCTGGGCCTGCGCGAAGGCGTGGACGCCGACGCGCTGTACGAGGTCATCACGCATAGCGCGGGCAACAGCTGGATGTTCGAAAACCGCATGCCGCATGTGCTGGCGGGCGACTACACGCCCTTGTCGGCCGTGGACATCTTCGTGAAGGACCTGGGGCTGGTGCTGGACACCGCGCGGCACAGCAAGTTTCCGCTGCCGCTGGCGTCCACCGCGCACCAGATGTTCATGCAGGCATCCACCGCCGGGCATGGCCGCGAGGACGACAGCGCCGTCATCAAGATTTTTCCGGGCATCAGCTTGCCGGAGGCAACATGAGCATCAACATCAAGCTTGGCTGCATCGCCGACGACTTCACGGGCGCCACCGACCTGGCCAACAACCTGGTGCGCGCGGGCATGCGCACCGTGCAGACCATTGGCGTGCCGGGCGAGCCGTTACGCGCCGATGCGGACGCCGTGGTCGTGGCGTTGAAAACCCGCACGCTGCCGCCCGACGAGGCCGTGGCGCAATCGCTGGCCGCGCTGCACTGGTTGCAGCAGCAGGGCGCCCAGCAGATCTATTTCAAGTACTGCTCTACGTTCGACAGCACGCCGCAGGGCAACATCGGCCCCGTCACGGACGCGCTGATGACGCAGCTGGGCACGCCGTTCACCATCGCCACGCCCGCGTTTCCCGACAACAAGCGCACCGTCTTCAAGGGCTATCTGTTCGCGGGCGACGTGCTGCTGAACGAATCGGGCATGCAGCATCATCCGCTGACGCCGATGACCGACCCCAATCTGGTGCGCGTGTTGCAGGCGCAAACCTCGCGCAAGGTCGGGCTGATCGATTACAGCGTGGTGGCGGCGGGCGCGGATGCCATCCGCGCGCGCATCCAGGCCTTGCAGCAAGAGGGCATTGAAATCGCCATCGTGGATGCCGTGTCCAACGACGACCTGCTGACCCTGGGCCCCGCGCTGCGCCACATGCCGTTGGTGACGGCAGGGTCCGGCGTGGCCATCGGCCTGCCCGGCAACTGGGGTTTGGCGCCCAGCACCGTGGCTGTCGACGTGCGCGCGCCCGGCTTGCAAGCCGTGGTGGCGGGCAGCTGCTCTACCGCCACCAATGCACAGGTGGCCGCGTTCATTGAAAGCGGGCGGCCGGCGATGGCGTTGGACCCAATGCGGCTGGCATCGGGCGACGACGTGGTGGCACAGGTGCTGGCATGGGCCGAACCGCGCATGCAAGACGGCCCGGTGCTGGTGTATTCCACCGCGCAACCGGATGCGGTGAAAGCCGCGCAAGGCGCGCTGGGCGTGGCGCGCGCGGGCGAGATGATCGAGGCGGCCATTGCGCGCATCGCGGTTGGTTTGGTGGAACGCGGCGTGCGCCAACTGATCGTTGCGGGCGGTGAAACGTCGGGCGCGGTGGTTCAGGCGCTGGGGCTGGCCCAGATCACCATCGGCGCGCAGATCGACCCGGGCGTGCCCTGGTGCGCCGGTCATACGCCCGTGGCGAGGGAAGACGTCAGCATCGCGCTGAAGTCAGGCAACTTTGGATCGCGCGACTTCTTCATCAAGGCGTTTCGCTGACGCCGGTTCAGCCATACACACAAGCAGGAGGGCAGGCAGTGGCCAGCAAACAGAACAATGCGCTGAAAGGCGGCTTGAAATCGCGGCACCTGACGATGATGTCCATCGCCGGGGTGATCGGGGCGGCGCTGTTCGTCGGCTCGGGCAAGCAGATCGCGCTGGCCGGCCCCGCCGTCATCCTGGCGTACCTGGGTGGCGGCATCCTGGTCATCCTGGCGATGCGCATGCTGGGGGAAATGGCCGTGGCGCAGCCGGACACGGGCTCGTTTTCCACCTACGCCGACCGCGCCATCGGGCGCTGGGCAGGCTTCACCATCGGCTGGCTGTACTGGTACTTCTGGGCATTGCTGATGGGCTGGGAAGCCTACGTCGCCGGGCAGATCCTGCATGGCTGGTTTCCGCAGGTGCCGGATTGGGGCTACGCGCTTTTCATCACGGTGTCGCTCATCATCGTCAACTTCATGAACGTGCGGAACTACGGTGAATTCGAGTTCTGGTTCGCGCTGATCAAGGTGATCGCCATTGTGGCGTTCCTGGTTATCGGCAGCCTGGCGGTGGTGCACCTGTGGCCCTGGGGCCAGGCGCGCGGCGTGTCGCAACTGACGGCGCAGGGTTTCATGCCCAACGGCGTCAAGTCGGTGGTGGTGGCCATGCTGGGTGTGATGTTCGCGTTCATCGGAGCGGAAATCGTGACCGTGGCCGCCGCTGAATCCGCCGACCCAGCACGCGAGATCATCAAGACCACGCGGTCCGTGGTGTGGCGGATCTGCCTGTTCTATGTGGGGTCCATTTTCATCATCGTGTGCCTGGTGCCGTACAACGATCCGCAACTGTCGCAGCCCACGCACGGCAGTTACAACGTGGCGCTGAGCCGGCTGGGCGTGCCGCACGCGCAAGCCATCGTCAACTTCATTGTGTTGACGTCGGTGTGCAGCTGCTTCAATTCGGCGTTGTACACGGCATCGCGCATGCTGTATTCGCTGTCGCGGCGCGGTGATGCGCACCGCATCATGCAGGTAACCGGCCGGCGCACCGGCACGCCCTACGTCGGCGTGCTGGTGTCCAGCGTGTTCGCCTTCGTGGCGATCTGGATGATGGCGACGTCCAAGATGGATCTGTACGACGTGCTGATGCAGGCCACCGGCACCATCGCGCTGTTCGTGTACCTGGCGATCGCCTTGTCGCAGCTGCGCATGCGCTACCGCTTGCAGGCGCAAGGCGTGGAACTGAGCTTCAAGATGTGGCTGTTTCCGTGGCTGACCTATGGCGTCATCGTCTGCATCATCGCCGCGTTGATCACCATGGTGGTCGAAGGCACATACCGCAATGAAGTGGCCTACACGTCGTTGCTGGCGGGCGTGATTGTTGTGATGGGGCTGGTTGCGCAGCGCTTTGGCATCGGCACCGGCGGGCGCCGCTTGCAGGTCAGCGGTGCGCCCGGCTAAGTCGCTTGGCCGCGTTGACCATGTGGATGCGCGCGGCTTCGCGCGCGCCTTCCACGTCTTGCCGGCGGATGGCCTCGACGATGGCGACGTGTTCCTGCAGCACGTCGCGCATCAGGTCGGCGTGGCGCGCTTCGTTGCCGCGCGTGACGCGTGTGGCGGCTTCCAGAAACTGGCTGACAAAGGCCAGTGTGGTCAGGAAGTACGGGTTGCCCGTGGCGCGTGCAATGCTGCGGTGAAACGCCACGTCTTCCTTGACGCCGTCGCCTCCGTCCGCCACCGCCTGCGAAATGGCGGCCAGGGCGTTGTCGATATCCGTCATGTCGCGCTTCTTGCGCATGGCGGCCGCCTGCGCCGCGATTTCGGTTTCCAGCGCGCGCCGCAGGTCCACGATGTGCAGCACCGCGTCCAGTGACGTGAGTTCCGTCGCATCGATTCGCAGCGCCCGGTTACCCGTCAGGCCGGTAACAAACACGCCGCTGCCTTGCCGCGCTTCCACGATGCCGTCCTGCCGCAGCCGCGATACCGCTTCGCGGATCACTGTGCGGCTGACCCCGAACTGCTCGGCCAACGCCGCTTCGGTGGGCAGTTTTTCGCCCGGCGGCACGCGGCCTTCGTCGATTTCGGCGAGCAGGCGCTTGGTGACCGTGTCGGTCAGCGTGGGCGGGGAGGGAAGGCGGGGGAACACCATGGGTATCAAAGGCTGGAGTATGGCGGGTGCGGGGCAACGACGCCGGTCGCGGATGGCGATGTTGGACGTCGTCGCCGCGTGTGGACGCTGACGCTGATGTTGACGGCAGCGCGTGGCGAGGCCCGGCGGCAATGATAACCGGTAGACCGGTGCCACCGACGCTATCGGCGGGGCGGGCGGGGCCGGGCGTGGGCGTCGTGCAGGCAGTCGATAAAGCAGCGGGCGGCGGGCGTGGGTGGCGAGTCGGCGCGGGTCAGGATGGACACGCGCGCGGCCGGCAGTTCGTGCGCCAGCGGCAGCATGCGTACGTCGCGCGGCAGCAGCCGGTGGTCGAACAAATTGCGCACGAAGATGCCCAGCGCGTCGCTGTCGGCAATGATGGCCAGGGCTACCGCGATGGACTGGCACGGAATCACGTCGCGCGGGGCTGGCAATTGCTGCGCCGCGAAGGCCAGCCGCAGCAGGTTTGCCGGCGCCTGGATGTTGCCGGGCAGCAGCCACAGGGCCTCGTGCAGATCGGCCAGCGTGCGGGCGTGGCGCAGCGGATGACCGGCGCGGGCGCCTACCGCCAGCGGCAGCGTGAACAGGGTGGTGCGGGCAAAGCCGTCGTCGATGTCGCCGTCGTATTCCGTTTGCACCAGGAAGTCATAGCGGCCCGACTCCAGCTGTTCGTGGCTGAAGGGCGGGGCCACTTCGTTGAACGCCACCGATACGCGCGGCATGCGCGCCCGGAAGGCTGCCAGCGCGGCGGGCAGCACCGTCAGCGCGGCCGAACTGATGGCCAGGTTCAAGCTGCCGCCTTCGCCGTCGCGCATTTGCCCGATCTCTTCCTGGGCGCGGCGCGCTTCTTGCAGGATCACCACGGCGCGCTTGTACAGCGCGTCGCCGTACGGGGTCAGTTCAACGCCGCGCGCGCTGCGGCGCACCAGTTCGGCGCCCACGCTTTGCTCAAGCTCGCGCAGGCTGCGGGTGGCGGCGGGTTGCGTCACGAACAGGGCGCGCGCCGCCGCGCGGATGCTGCCGTGCTCGGCGATCAGGACAAAGGCGCGCAATTGGCGAAGATTCATGGCGTGGGGATGGAGAGGGGATGGGGTGGTGCCGGGGCTGGGATGGGGTGGGGCTATAACAAAAAGGTTTCACTGGAACAAAAATACTGTCTTTTCCTTATCGTCCGCCATCCGTATATTCACGCGGACGGGGCAGGCAAAGCGGCCGGGACAGGAAGGCCCGGCGGCCATCAGGCCGACACGGCGCGGTCACTGCGTGACGCGTGACCATCGCCCCGACAACGGACATCAAGGGGAAATCATGTCTATCGCCATCGCCGCCGGATCCGGCCGGCAGCACCTGCATTCATCGACGATGCGTCGGCGCGTCATCGCCGGCACCACCATCGGCAACGCGCTGGAGTTCTTCGACTTCACCGTCTTCACGTTCCTGATGCTGGTCATCGGCCCGCTATTCTTTCCGGCTGCCTCCGGCTACGGCCAGTTGCTGTTGACCACGGCCACCTTCGGCGTGGGCTTCCTGATGCGGCCCGTGGGCGGCATGCTGATCGGGTCGTACGCCGACCGCCACGGTCGCCGCGCCGCCATGACGCTGACGCTGTGGCTGATGGGGCTGGGCTGCGCGCTGATCGCCGCCGCGCCCACCTACGCGCAGATGGGCGTGGCCGGACCGGTGCTGATGGTGCTGGCGCGGCTGATCCAGGGCTTTGCCGCCGGTGGCGAGGTGGGCGCGTCCACCACCTTGCTGGTGGAACACGCGCCGGCCAACCAGCGCGGCTTTTATTCCAGCTGGCAGTTTGGCAGCCAGTCGCTGGGCGTGATGCTGGGCGCGCTGACGGTGGCGCTGTTGACCGCCAGCCTGAGCGCCGAGCAGATGCAGACCTGGGGCTGGCGCGTGCCGTTCGTAATCGGCATCCTGACCGTACCGGTGGGCGCCTACATCCGCCGCAACCTGGAAGAAACGCTGGAGGCACCGGAATCGTCTCCGGGGAATCACGCCCGCCAGGCGGTGCAGGCGGGGCATTCCACCCCCGCCGCGCATTCCCCGGCCAGGGCGGCCGACTCGCGCGTCACCCCGGCGGCCTCCACCACGCCGTCCCATCAACCGCTGCGCCGCGTGTTCACCGAGCACAAGTCGCTGGTCGTCAAGGGCATCCTGCTTGTCATCGGCGGCATGGTGTGCGCGCAGATCATCGGCTTTTACATGCCCGCCTACGCCAACAAGCAGCTCGGCCTGCCCGCCACGTCCACGCTGTTTGCCAGCGTGGTGCTGGGCGCCATCGGCTTTTTGATCGCCCCGTTTGTCGGCATGCTTGCTGACCGCGTCGGGCGCAAGAAGGTCATTTTCTGGTCGCGCGCGGCCACGGTGTGCGCCCTGTTGCCGTGCTTTGAATGGTTGGTGTCTGCGCCCAGCACGGCGCGGCTGATGACGGTGATTGCGCTGCTTGCCGTGTTGCTGGCCTTGCAGACCGCGCCCGTCATCACGATGCTGCCCGAGCTGTTTCCCAAGGCCGTGCGTACCACCGGGATGTCGGTCGTGTATGGTCTGGGCATCTCGGTCTTTGGCGGCTTTGCGCAGTTCTTCGTGACCTGGCTGTTGCACGTTACCGGCAACCCCATGGCGCCTGCCTGGTATTTGATGGTGACCGTCACGCTTTCCACCGTGGTGCTGTTCTGGATTCAGGACCGCACCGGCCATGCAATCGACACTCAGGAGGCATGATGCCCAGCAGTACGAGCTACTTCCCCCGCAGTTACGCCGAATCGCGCGAGCGGTTTCTGGCGGACGCCGAGCGCCTGGGCGCATCCGTCGCGTCCTACCCGATCGAGGCGGTGGGCAGCGAGGGCGAAGCCTTGGCCACCGACGTTGCGCTGTTAGGTGCGCCCGATGCCAGGCGCCTGTTGATCATGACGTCCGCCACGCATGGCGTTGAAGGCTTTTGCGGCGCGGGCTGCCAGTTTTCGCTGATGGACGACGCGCCGATGCTCAAGCGCGCGCGCCAGGCGGGCGTGGCCTTGCTGCTGGTCCACGCGGTAAACCCGTACGGGTATTCGTGGATGGCGCGTACCGATGAAGACAACGTGGACCTGAACCGCAACGCGCAACCCTTTGACGGCACGCCGCTGCCGGTCAACGCGGGCTACGGCGCGCTGCATCCGCTGCTGCTGCCCGAGCAATGGCCGCCGTCCGACGACAACCAGCGCGATCTGGCGCGTTACGTCGCCGAACATGGGCAGGCCGCCTTTGCGCAAGCCGTGTCGCGTGGCCAGTACACGCACGCCGACGGCTTGTTCTATGGCGGCGCCGCGCCCGCCGCGTCGCTTTCCAACCTGCGCCGCATCCTGCAAACGCACGCCAGCCCCTATGCGCATATCGGCTGGATCGATGTGCATACCGGCCTGGGGCCGCGTGGGCATGGCGAAAAAATCTACGCCGGCCGCCGCGATGACGCCGAAGTGGCACGGGCGCGGCAGTGGTGGGGCCTGGACATTGCGGTGCCTTTCCAGGGAACCTCGGCTTCCGTGGACATCACGGGGCATCTTGCCAGCCTGATCTATCAGGCCTGCCCGCAGTCGTCGCCCACGCTGATGGCGCTGGAATACGGCACCGTGCCGTTCGATGACATCGTGTTGGCGCTGCGCGGCCGCAACTGGCTGCGCGCCAATCCCGACGCCCCGGCCGCGTTGCGCCGCGACATCCTGCAAACCACGCAGGACGCGTTCTATTGCCACGCCTACGACTGGCACGGCATGGTCTTGGGGCAAAGCCGCGTGGCGGTGCTGCAAGCGCTGTGCGGACTGGAGGCGGCGCGCTGATGCGCTGATGCGCCGATGCATCGGCGCCCTCGTTTCCATTGAAACCCCGGGTTGCACCTGTCGCCGTTTTTACCCGGCAACAGGTTGCACCTGCTCGCGGCGCGCGCGTCGGGAATTACCCGCGCCGGCCCGGCGTTGTGAGGCTGTTGTTGGGTAATCCCTAGTTGAGCCGCGCAGCAACCCATCGATATGCTTCGGTTAACCGAGAGAACCGAAGAGTTCCAACCGGAGGAGTTTCAAACCGAGCCGGCACCTCGCTGACAAGGAAACAGGATTTGCATAGCGCGCCTCCTTTGAACTCGGCCGTCACGGCCGCCCGGGTCAAGCCCATACGCGTGATCCCCTGGGCAACGTGGCTGCATCGAGTTTTCGTCGTCCTGATGTATGCGTTCATGCTCTGCCCCATCGTGCTGGTGGTCTGGCTGAGCTTCTTCAAGGACGCCATTCTCTACTTCCCCCCGTCCGGCTACACGCTGTCCTGGTACGTCAAGGCGTGGGAAAACCCCGCGTTCGCCAACGGCTTCCTGTTCAGCCTGCAAGTGTCGCTGGTGGCCGCCGCCATCGGCGTGGTGATGGGCGTGCTGGCCGCCGTCGGCATCGCACGCTACCGCTTTCAGGGCAGCAAGGGCATCAACACCTTGCTGCTGTCGCCGCTGCTGATACCCGGCATCGTGGCGGGCGTGGGCATCTACCTGTTCTATCTGCGTGCCGAGGAAATGCTGGACCAGGACATCATCGGCACCTTCGGCGGCCTGGTCATCGCGCACGTCTGCCTGACGATTCCGTGGACGGTGCGCCTGGTCACCGCCGGCATGGCGGGGCTGGATGGCTCCATCGAGGAAGCGGCGCGCAACCTGGGCGCCAGCGCGCCCAGGGCCTTCATGCGCGTGACCCTGCCGATGCTGCGCCCGTCCATCGTGGCGGCGGCGCTATTCAGCTTCGTGGTGTCGTTCGAAAACCTGGAGCTGTCTCTGTCGCTGGTCGGCCCGGGGCGCACCACGTTGCCGATCGCCATCATGCAGTACCTGGAATTCAATCTGGACCCGACCATCGCTTCGGTGGCCTCGGTGCAAATCCTGCTGTTGGGCATCATCATGCTTGTGACCGACCGCTATGTGAAACTCAGTCAGGTGGTGTAAGAAATGGCGAAGGTCTCAATCGAGAATATCCGCAAGCAGTTCGGCGCGGCGGTGGCGGTGTCCGACTTTTCCCTGGAGATCGCCGAAGGCGAACTCGTCACGTTCCTGGGCCCAAGCGGCTGCGGCAAAACCACCACGCTGCGCATGATTGCCGGCTTCATCACGCCCACGGCCGGGCGCATCCGCATCGGCGATACCGACGTCACGCGCTTGCCCGTGCATAAGCGCGACACCGGCATGGTGTTCCAGCGCTATGCGCTGTTTCCGCACATGACGGTGGCCGAAAACGTGGCCTTCGGGCTGGAGATGCACAAGGTGCCCAAGGCCGAGCGCGACGCCAAGATCCGCCGCGTGCTGGACATGGTGCGCATGACGGAATTGCGCGACCGCTATCCGCGCCAGCTATCGGGCGGACAGCAGCAGCGCGTGGCGATCGCCCGCGCGCTGGCCATCGAGCCCAAGGTGTTTCTGCTGGACGAGCCGCTGTCCAACCTGGACGCCAAGCTGCGGCTGGAAGTGCGCGAGGAAATCCGGTCGTTGCAGCAGCGCCTGGGCCTGACCACGGTGTTCGTCACGCACGACCAGGAAGAGGCGCTGGCCATTGCCGACCGCATGGCGATCATGCATGACGGCATCGTGCAGCAGGTGGGCGCGCCCGCCACGCTGTACGAGCGCCCGGCGAATCTTTTCGTGGCCGACTTCCTGGGCAAGATGAATGTGTTCACCGGACGCGGCCAGGCTGATAACCAGTTCCATACCGATGCCGGCCAGCGCATCGCCACGCCGGGCGGCGCCGGCGCCACGCATGTGGGTGTGCGGCCTGAACGCGTTCGGCTGGCCGAGCAGCCCTTGGGCGGCAATGCGTTGGCGGGCGTGGTGGAGTCTTCGTTGTATCTGGGGTCGGTGCTGGAAGTGCGCGTGCAGCTGGAAGGCGGCAACCGCATGATCAGCCAGATCGTCAATGGTGGCGCGGGCCGCGCGCAACCGGCCACCGGCTCGCGCGTGTACGCGTGCTTCGAGCCGGAAGACTGCGTGGCCTTCACGCAATAGGAGCCGCCATGACGACCGCAACCGTAGACGGGCGGCCCAGCCGCTGGCTGGGGCCCGGGCTGGCCTTTCCCGCATCGCTGGTGGTGCTGGTGATCATCCTGGTGCCCATCCTGCAACTGGCCCGCTACAGCTTCAACCATTTCGATCCGGCGGAGCTGATGCAAACCGCCTTCACCTTCGAGAACTACGCCAAGTTCTTTGGCGACCCTTACTACCGCGACATCTTCTTCACCACCCTTGGGGTGGCGGCGCTTTGCACGGTGCTGGCCTTGGTGCTGGGCTTTCCGGTGGCGTATTTTCTGGCGCGCACGCAAAGCCGATACAAAAGCCTGTTCGTGATCCTGCTGGTGTTCCCGCTGATGGTGGGCAACGTGGTGCGCGCCGCCGGCTGGATGGTGGCGCTGGGCAACGCCGGCGTGGTCAACGCGGTGTTGCAGGGGCTGGGCGTGATCGACAAGCCCATCACGCTGATGTACACGCCCACGGCGGTGGTCATCGGCACCACGGCCGTTGTCATGCCGTACCTGATCCTGACCTTGCAAAGCGTGCTGGAAGGCATGGACCTGTCGGTGGAAGAGGCGGCGCGCAATGTCGGCGCCAGCTTCTTCACGACGTTCCGCCGCATCGTGTTGCCGATTGCCGCGCCAGGCGTGGCGGCGGGCACGATGCTGGTCTTCATTCTTTGCATGAACGCCTACGCCACGCCGGTGCTGCTGGGCGGCTCAGGCCTGACGATGATGGCGCCCGCGCTGTACGACCAGATCACCCGCGCATCGAACTGGCCGTTCGGCGCCGCGCTGGCCGTCATCCTGGTCTGCGGCACGCTGGTCATCGCACTGATTTCGAACTGGCTGATCCATCGGCGCTACATCAAGACCATGGCGTCTTGAGCCCGAGTCACAACAAGGAAATTTCATGGCATCCGTATTGTTCAAGAACGCGAACCTGCTTGATCCCTTGCAGGCCGAATTGCTGGAGGGCCACCATGTGCTGGTCGAGGACGGCGTCATCAAGGAAGTGTCGGACAAGCCCATCAGCAGCGCCTCGGCGCAGGTGATCGATGCTGCCGGCCGCACGCTGATGCCCGGCCTGATCGACCTGCACGTGCACGTGCTGGCCACGCAGTTGAACCTGAGCACGCAGGGCGTGCTGCCCGATGCGCTGGTGATGATGCGCGCGGTGCCGATCATGGCGGCGATGCTGCGCCGCGGCTTCACCACGGTGCGCGATGCGGGAGGCGCGGGCTGGGGCCTGAAGTGCGCCGTCAACGAAGGCACGGTCAAGGGGCCGCGCCTGTTCATCTCGGGGCGCGCGATCAGCCAGACGGGGGGGCACGGCGATCCGCGCCCGCGTTCGGACCATCTGCGCCCCATGAGCTTTTGCGGCTGCTGCTTTCGCGCGGGCGACATCGGCCGCGTGGCCGACGGCATCGACGACGTGCGCAAGGCGGTGCGTCAGGAGCTCCAGATGGGCGCCGACCAGATCAAGATGATGGCCTCGGGCGGCGTCGCGTCGCCCACCGATCCCATCGCGTCCTTCGGTTATTCGGAAGAAGAAATCCGCGTCATCGTCGACGAAGCCGCCAGCCGCCAGACCTACGTGATGGCGCATTCCTACACCGCCGATGCCATCGAACGCGCCGTCCGCAACGGCGTGCGCACTATCGAGCACGGCAACCTGGTGGATGAGCGCGTAGCGCGCTTCATGGCCGAGAAGGGCGCCTTCGTGGTGCCCACGCTGGTGACCTACGAAGCGCTGGCCAACGAAGGCGCCGACTATGGCCTGCCGGCGGACTCGGTCGCCAAGATCGCCACGGTGCGCACCGCCGGCCTGCACTCGCTGGAAATCTACAAGAAGGCGGGCGTGAAGATCGGCTACGGCTCGGATCTGCTGGGGCCGTCGCAACGCCTGCAAAGCGATGAATTCCGTATCCGCAACGAAGTGCTTTCCACGCAGGAAGTGATCCAGTGCGCCACCACCACGGCGGCCGAGGTGCTGAACCAGGTGGGCCAGCTTGGCCGTATCCAGCCGGGCGCGCTGGCGGATGTCCTGCTGGTGGACGGCAACCCGTATCGGGACTTGTCTTGCCTGTTGGGGCAGGGCGAGCACATTGCGCTCATCATGAAGGGCGGCGAAATCGAACATAACG
Source organism: Achromobacter semiaridum (assembly GCF_053543755.1). Taxonomy (NCBI): domain Bacteria; kingdom Pseudomonadati; phylum Pseudomonadota; class Betaproteobacteria; order Burkholderiales; family Alcaligenaceae; genus Achromobacter; species Achromobacter semiaridum. The sequence goes on from NZ_JBLVOL010000136.1 coordinate 22,028, forward strand.
GACTGGGGGTGTAAGCGCCATGAGCGATCCCACGTTTTCGCAATCGGAAGTCGGCGAAGAGTCCCGCGACGTCAACGCGGCCAAGGGCTGGCATCCGCCTTCCGCCCCGGTGTCGCGCGACCGTGGCCTGGGGCCGTTTCCCCGGCTGATTCTGCGCGGCGCAACGATCATCGACGGCACCGGCGCGCCGCCGTGGGGGCCGGTCGACATCGTGATCGAGAACGACCGCATCACCGCGCTGGTCAACGTGGGCACGCCGCACAAGGCCATCGACCCCAAGCGTCGCCCGGGGCCGGGCGACCACGAAATCGATTGCCACGGCAAGTTCGTCACGCCCGGCTTTGTGGATGCGCACGCGCACATCGGCACGCCGTATCACGCCATGAGCGGCATCGTTCCGCCCGCTGACTACATCTACAAACTGTGGCTGGCGCACGGGGTGACCACGGTGCGCGAAATGGGTGCGATGGGCGGGCTGGGCTGGACGATGGAGCAGCGTGAGCTGTCCGCCGCCAACAAGATCGCCGCGCCGCGCATGGTCGTGCACAGCGTGTTTCCCGCCGTGAACGACCGCGTCAAGACCATCCACACGCCCGAGCAGGGCCGCGAATGGGTGCGCAAGCTGGCGGCGCGCGGGGCGGACGGCATCAAGTTCTTCGGCGCGCCGCCCGCCATCATGGAAGCGGCGCTGGATGAAGCCGCGCAACTGGGGCTGCGTTCCGGTTGCCACCACGCGCAGATGGCCGTCACCCGTGTAAACGCGTTGAAGTCCGCGCGCTGGGGGCTGACCAGTTCCGAACACTATTACGGCCTGCCCGAAGCGCTGTTCGAAGACCGCGTGGTGCAGTCGTTTCCCACCGACTACAACTACAGCGACGAGTACTACCGCTTTGCCGTCGCCGGCCAGACCTTCATGCAGGCCGCGCAGCCGGGATCGGCCAAGTGGCGCCAGGTGATGGACCAGTTCCTGGAGCTGGGCCACACATTCGTGCCCACCTTCAACATCTACGACGCCAACCGCGACCTGATGCGCGCGCGCCGCGCGGACTGGCACGACGACTACACCTGGAAGGCCGTGTGGAAGTACTTCCAGCCGCAGCGCGGCGGGCACGGCGCCTACTGGTATCGCTGGAGCACCACCAACGAAATCGAATGGAAGCAAAACTACCGGCTGTGGATGCAGTTCATCAACGAATACAAGAACCTGGGCGGGCGCGTGTGCGCGGGCAGCGATTCCGGCTTCATCTTCCAGATCTACGGCTTTGGTTTCGTGCGTGAACTGGAACTGCTTCAGGAAGCCGGCTTTCATCCCATTGAAGTGCTGCGCGCCGCTACCTCGCAAAGCGCCGCATTGCTGGGCATCGATGACGACACCGGCTCGATCGATGTGCAAAAGCGCGCCGACCTGCTGATCCACGACCAGAACCCGCTGACCGATTTCAAGCTGCTGTTCGGCACCGGCGCCATGCGCCTGAACGACGAGACGGCCAAGGTGCAATGGCAACGCTGCCTGCGCACCACCATCAAGTCCGGCGTGGTGTACGACACCGCCGAACTGCTGGCCGACGTGCGCAAGATGGTCAAGGACAGTTGGGCGGAAGACGCGGATGGCGAACGCCCGCCGTTTGGCGGCGCGCCGTCGGGTTCGCCGTGCGACAGCGCGGACGAGGCGGGCTGACATGGCCGTTGACCTGTTCCTGTTGTGCGGTTTCCTGGGCAGCGGCAAGACCACGCTGCTGGTGGATTACCTGCGCGATCCGGCATCCCGCGACACCGGCGTGATCGTCAACGAGGCAGGCGAAATCGGTGTGGACGGCGCCATCGTTGCAAACGACAGCGACAACGTGCCGATGACGCTGATGGCCAATGGCTGCGTATGTTGCTCGTTGCGCAGCGACTTGGTCTACACCTTGTCGGCGTTGCTGGATGCGCCGCGTCCGCACGGTGAAGGCCCGTTGCAACGCGTGATCCTGGAATGCAGCGGGCTGTCGCGGCCCGGCCCGATCATTGCGTCGCTGGCCGACCCGGAACTGGCCAGCCGGGGTTTGAGGCTGACGGTGGTGTGCACCGACGATTGCGCGCGCGACCCTGACGCGTTGGCGGAGATGGACGAGGCCATGGCGCAGTTTGGCGCCGCGCACCGCATCGTGCTGACCAAGACCGATCTGCTGCCGGCATCCGAGCTTGCCGGCCGCGCCGCGCGTGCCGCCGCGCTGAATCCGCTGGCCGACGTCATTGCCCACCCGGACCGCCGGCGCGCCGTGCAGGCCGCGTTCGCGCCGTCGCAAGGAGTGGCCGACTTGGCCGGGCTGGCCGCGCGCATGCTGATGGCTGGCGGCGCCGGCGCCAGCGCCGCGCACCCGCGCATCCGCGTGATGGCGGCGCGTGCCCGAGACGGCATCAGCTGGACCGATTTTTCTGAATGGCTGGATAACCTGGCCGGCTTGTGCGGTGAACGGCTGTTGCGGCTCAAGGCCATCGTGCGCGTGACGGAATGCGCCGAGCCCATCCTGATCCAGTCGGTAGGCACGACCTTCAGTGCACCGCAGCGCTTGACGCGCCTGCCCGATGCCCGCGACGCCATCATTGTGATCGCCCGCGACATCGACGCGAACGACATTCGCGCCCTGGCGCCGGACGCGCCGGTCGAGATGCTGGCCTGAATGTTTTGATAACCCCAAGGCGCACGGGCGGGCACAGCCGCTTGCGCGCCACCGTAGCAAGTCGTCAGTTCCCCTTCGATACGAGGTTGTTATGCAAGAGAAAAACCTGACTCGCCGTGGCTTCATCAAGACCGCCTCCGGCCTGGCCCTGGCCCCCGCGTTGGGCTGGGTGCCCGGCATGGCGCACGCCGCCGAAAAAGACCTGGTCGTGGGCACGTGGGGCGGCGACTACCAAAACCTGTTGCAGCAGATCATCAACCCCATCGTCGACAAGCAAGGCGTGAAGGTGGTGTACGACACCGGCAACGCCGTGGGCCGCGTGACCAAGCTGCGCGCGGAAAAGAACTCGCGGCGCGGCAGCATGGACGTGGCCCTGCTGGGCGAAGTCGATATGTATGACGCCGAACGTTCCGGCACGCTGGAGCCCATCGACGTCAAGAAGCTGCCGAACCTGGCGCACGCCATTGCCGCGCTGAAAACGCCGTATTCGATCCCGCACATTTTCAGCGCGATGACCCTGGTGTACAACACCGAAAAATTCGCCACGCCGCCGGATTCCCTGCAAGTGCTGCTGGACCCGAAGTGGAAAGGGCAGGTGGGCTTCTCGGACATCCTGTACCTGTACAACGCGGTCTTTGTTGGCTTGGGCGCGGGTGGCGACACCAAGACGTTTGACGGCGGCAAGCGCTTCCTGGCCAAGCTCAAGCCCAACGCGCCGCGCATCTATCCGTCCAACGAGGCGGTGGCGTCCGCGTTCAAGTCCGGCGAAATCGCCATCGCCTGCATGTGGAAGGCGCGCGCATTGCAGTGGAAGGACAGCGGCCTGCCGCTGGGTTTCGTGATCCCGAAGGAAGGCTCGGTGCCGGTGTCGTTTGAAGCGGGCGTGGCCAAGAACAGCCGCAACAAGGACGCGGCCTGGGAATACCTGAACGCCATGCTGGACCCGCAAGGCCAGATCGGTTTCGCCGAAAAAATGGGTTACGCGCCTACGGTGACCAACGCGACGCTGCCGGAAAACCTGAAGCGCGTCGGGTTCACCGATGCCGAGGTGAAGCTGCTGCACGCGTACGACCTGAAGGGCCTGACCGAGCGCAAGGCCGACATCCTGGAATTCTGGAACAAGGAATTCAAGGCCGGTTGATGGGGTGGATGATTTGACGGCCGGGCCGGGCACCCGCCTCGCCCGTCGCCCCGCCCGCCGCACTCATCCCCGCCGCGCCGCTTCGATCCGCGCGACGTCGATCTTGCTCATCGTCATCATCGCCTCGAATACGCGCTTGGCGGCGGCGCGGTCCGGGCCCGTGTAGGCCTCGGTCAACACCCGCGGCGTGATCTGCCAGGACAAGCCCCACTTGTCCTGGCACCAGCCGCACTCGCTTTCCCGCCCGCCGTTGCCGACGATGGCATTCCAATAGCGGTCGGTTTCTTCCTGGTCGTCGGTCGCCACCTGAAACGAAAACGACTCGTTGTGCTGAAACGCCGGCCCGCCATTCAGGCCCAGGCACGGGATGCCCATCACGGTGAACTGCACAGTCAGCACTTCGCCTTCCTTGCCCGACGGGTAATCGGACGGCGCATGATGCACCGCGTCGACCGAACTATCGGGAAACGTCTGCGCATAGAACCGCGCCGCCTCCAGCGCGGCGCCGTCGAACCAAAGGCAAATGGTGTTCTTGGGAATCATCGGGGGTCTCCTGGTGGGATGAGAACCCGTTGACGCCTGGCGTCCGAACAACCGGCGCGCATCGCGTGTAGGGTCTCGTGATGTCGAGAATACTCGGTCGCAGGGCAGGATTGGCGGTCGCTAAATACCGTTTCAACTGTCAGATTCACGGGGCGATTCAAACCGGATTTTTGCGTATCTCAATTGAGATACATAATGGCCGCTTCTTTACCGGAGACTCGCCATGGCACCGACGTCCATGTTGCATGTTCGTGTAGACGAAGAGCTCAAGGCCGAAGCGGCGAAAAAACTCGCCAATGTCGGGTTGACGATCTCGGATGCGGTGCGCATCCTGCTGACCAGGGTGGCAAAAGAGGGCGGTTTGCCTGCCGGGCTGGCGGTTGATGCCAAGAGCTACGATGCGTGGTTTCGCGCAAAGGTCCAGGAGGCACTCGTCGATACGCGTCCAGCGGTTTCCCACCAGGAGGTGATGGCCGAGGCGCGTGCCTTGATCGGCAAAAAGAAGCATCGTGCCGGTTCTTGAATGGCGCCAGGCGGCTCGCGAAGACCTGCTGGCGATTGTTGAATACATTTCGGACGACAGCCCGGCGGCTGCGCTTCGCTTGCTTGATGAGATTGAGCAGTAGGTGGCCAAATTGCGCCGGCGTCCACGGCTTTATCGCGCGGGGCGGGTCGCTGGAACCAGGGAGATGGTGGTGAAGCCCAACTACCTGGTGGTTTACGCGGAGTCCTCACGCGCTGTGACAATTTTGCGCGTCCTGCACGCCGCACAGCGGTGGCCGCTGGATCGCGCCTGACATCGCTGCGTCGCGCTATTCGCGACCGCCCCCCAAAACTTCATCGCATTGATTCTGAAATGTTATATCATTCGTCCGCCGTTTGTAATGATATAACATCCGAGAGAACGTAGATGAAAGGCAAGAAGCTGGGGTTCAAGAAGGTAAGCCAGGTGGCAGCAGAGGCGCGCGCGCCGCGTCGGGGAAGCCTGAAACCGTTGGTGTGTTCGTTGATGCTGATCGCGCCGGTGGCGCAGGCCGAGAGCGATGCGGACGTCAGCCGCGCCAAGACGTTGGCGCCCATTACCGTGTCGGCCAATCCGCTGGGTCTGGACCTGAACAGCACCACGCTGCCGGCGTCCGTGCTGGAAGGCGATGCGTTGATTGAACAGCGCACCGGTACGTTGGGCGAAACGCTGAAGAACCTGCCCGGCGTGAACAGCGATACGTTTGGCGGCGGCGCCAGCCGTCCCGTGATTCGGGGCCAGACCGCGCCGCGCGTGAAGGTGTTGTCCGATGGATCCGAAGTGATGGACGCGTCCAGCATTTCGCCGGATCACGCCGTTACCGTGGAACCGCTGCTGGCCGAGCGCATCGAAGTGCTGCGCGGGCCGGCCACGTTGCTGTACGGTGGCGGTGCGATCGGCGGCGTGGTCAACGTGGTGGACAAGAAAGTGCCGACGGCCGTGCCGGAAAAAGGCATCGAAGCCGAAGCCGAGCTGCGCGGCGCGACAGGCACGAAAGAACGTTCGGGCGCCGTCGGCATCACCGCGGGCGAGGGCCAGTTTGCCGTGCGCGTGGAAGGCATGAAGCGCCGCACCAGCGATTACGACGTGCCCGACTGGCCGGGCGGCAAGCTGGAAGGCTCGTACAGCGAATCCGCGCAAGGCTCCGTCGGCATGTCGTGGATTACGCCGCGCGGCTATGTCGGCCTGGCGTTCACGCATCTGGAAAGCAAGTACGGCCTGCCTGGCCACAACCATGAATACGAAGGCTGCCACCCGCACGGCACGCATCTGCATTGCGGCGGCCACGACGATCATGACCACGAAGAAGAAGGCCACGATCACGATCACGAACATGGCGGCGTGCCGTACGTGAAGCTGCGCAGCAACCGCCTGGACCTGCGCGCCGAATATCAGGACCCCTTCGCCGGCTTCGAGAAAATCCGTGTGCGCGGTGGCTTGACGGACTATCAGCACGACGAGATCGAAGGCGGCGAAGTCGGCACGCGTTTCAAGAACAAGGGCTATGACCTGCGCGTGGAATTGCAGCACAAGCCCATCGCCGGCTGGCGCGGCGTGATCGGCATGCAAAACGCCTATAGCGACTTCAGCGCCGAGGGCGAAGAAGCCTTCCTGCCGCGCAGTCGCACCCGATCCAACGGCTTGTTCGTGCTTGAGGAATACCAGCTGAACGATTGGCGCTTTGAAGTGGGCGCGCGGCAGGACTGGCAACGCATCTCGCCCGAAGGCGGCGCGTCGCGCAGCAGCCTGTCCGGCACGTCCTTGTCGGCCGCCGCCATCTGGGATTTTGCGCCGCAGTATTCCGTAGCACTGTCCTTGTCGCGCTCGCAACGCTTGCCCAACGCCCAAGAGCTGTACGCCGATGGCGTTCACCTTGCCACCAATACGTATGAACTGGGCAACGCGGACCTGGGCCGCGAAACGTCGCACAACATCGACCTGACCTTGCGCAAGCATGCCGGCGACACCACGTTTTCCGCCAGCGTGTTCCACAACCGCGTCAAGAACTACATCTATGCCAACACGCTGGACCGCTACGAAGACTTTCGCCTGATCGAGTACACGCAACGCGATGCGGAATTCACCGGCGTGGAAGGCGAGCTGCGGCACCAGTTCACGCCCGTGTTCTCGGCCGCCGTGTTCGGCGACTACGTGCGTGGCAAGCTGACGGGCGGCGACGGCAATCTGCCTCGCATTCCGGCGGCGCGCGCCGGCGTGCGCGGCAACGTGAAGTGGGATCAGTGGTCGGGCGGCGTGGAATACGCACGCGTGTTCTCGCAGAAGGACATTGCGTCGTACGAAGACAGCACGCCGGGCTACAACATGGTGAACGCGGTAGTGGCCTATCGTGGCCGCTATGGCGACGCCGGCTACGAAGTGTATGTACGCGGCACCAACCTGTTGAACAAGCTGGCCTACAACCACGCCTCGTTCATTTCTTCGGTTGCGCCGCTGCCGGGCCGCAGCGTGATGCTGGGCGTGCGCATGACGTATTGATGCACTGCGTCACAACACACGCGGATCGCGCGCATCGCCTGGCGTGATCCCCGTGTGCAAATCGATTGCACGAAACCGGCTGGCGGTGTGCTAAGTTGCCGGAATTCCCGCCCGGAATCCCAAAGACCCGCCATGCTGAAATTCGCCGCCAACCTATCGATGATGTATCAGGAATATCCATTCCTGGACCGTTATGCCGCCGCCGCGTCGGATGGATTCACGGGCGTCGAATGCATGTTTCCGTACGCCGAACCCGCCGCCGTCGTGCGGGAACGGATGGACGCGGTGGGCGTGTCGCAAGTGCTGTTCAATGCACCGCCGGGCGTGACCGCGCGCGGTGAACGCGGCCTGGCGGCGTTGCCGGGCCGGCAGGCGGAATTCCAGGCGGGAATCGAACAGGCCTTGTCGTATGCGACGACGCTGTCTTGTTCGAACGTGCACGTCATGGCCGGTTTGGCTCCCGACGGCGTGGCGCGCGAATCGCTATTGGATTGCTACCGCGAGAATCTGAATTGGGCGGCGCGCCAAGCGCGATCGGCGGGCGTCACGTTGCTGATCGAACCCATCAACACACGCGACATCCCGGGCTACATCCTGAACCGTCAGGACGAGGCCCACGCCATCGTGCAAGCCGTGAACGCCCCGAACCTGAAGGTGCAGATGGACCTGTACCACTGCCAGATCGTCGAAGGCGACGTCACCACCAAACTGCACGAATATCTGCCGACCGGCCGCGTGGGCCACGTGCAGATCGCCGGCGTGCCGCACCGCCACGAACCGGATCGCGGCGAACTCGATTACGGCTGGGTTTTCAACGTGCTGCGCGAACTGCGCTACAGCGGCTGGATCGGCTGCGAGTACCGGCCGGCGGGGCATACGTCGGCAGGCTTGCGTTGGTTGAACGCGGCGCGCGGCTGATCGCCGCGCAGTCCCCGTCCCTTTCTTTTGCGCCTCATTTCACCTTGAATGGCCCCCCGAAACCTCGGGCTTGCAGTCGTGAAAAAAATAGTTAATATGTTAATTAAAATAAACGAGAGCCAGGGTCGAGGAGGCCGGGACATGACGACAAGTATCTTGCCGCGCACGTGGCGGGCCGTGGCGTTTACCAGCGCCGCTGCATGGTTCAGCCTTGCATGCACCGCCGCCTTGGCGGGCGAATTCCCCGATCATCCCATCCGTTGGCTGGTGCCGTTCAGTGCGGGCGGTGGCAGCGATATCGCCACGCGCATCGTTGCCAGGCATGTGGGCGAATCGCTGGGGCAGACGGTCGTGGTCGAGAACCGGCCGGGTGCCGCCACCATTGTCGCCGCGCAAGAGACCGCGCGCGCCGCGCCCGACGGCTACACCTTGATGACCGCGGGCATGAGCACGCTGGCCTTGAACCCCTGGCTATACAAAAACCTCCCCTACGATCCCGCCCGCAACCTGACGCCGGTGTCCACGTTGGTGTCCCTGCCCATTGTGCTGGTCACATCGCCCGCGTCCGACCTGTCCGACATGCCCGCCGTCATGCGCTACCTGCGCAGCGACAAGCCGGGCAGCTATGCGTCGTTGGGCGTCGGCAGCCCGCATCACCTGGCCATGGAGTTGTTCCTGGAATCCATCGGTGGGCGCGCCACCGCAATCCCGTACAAGGGCACGCCACCCGCTTTGCAGGATGTCGCGTCGGGCGTGGTGCCGATGATGATGGCCGACCTGGCCGCCGCGCGGCCGTTGATCCAGGCCGGCAAGCTGCGCGCCATCGCGGGGCCGGCCGCGCAGCGGTCAGCCCAGTTACCCGACGTGCCGACTTTTGCGGAAGTGGGCGGGCACACGTTCGAGGCGGCAGCCTGGCAAGGGGGGGGGGCGCCGGCTGGCACGCCCGCGCCCATCGTCGATAAGCTCAGCCAGGCCATCGTCGCCGCGTTGAAGTCGCCAGACGTGGTCAAACAGTTGACGCTGCAAGGCATGGAACCCACGGGCAGCACGCCGCACGCCTTTGCCGACTATGCGCGCGCGGAAAACGAACGCTGGGGCGCGGTGATCCGGCACAAGGGCATTTCGGCCGACTAGCGCGGAATCAGTCGCGTCCGGGGCGCTTAGTCGCGCACCGCAGCGCGGCGCTTCTTGCCGCGCTGCGCCGTGGCCGCGCAACCCGCCGACGCGATGACGATGCCGGCAATCGCCAGCCATTGGGTTTGCGACAAATGTTCGTTCAGCACGATCACGCCGGCCAACGCGCCCATGGCGGGCTCCATGCTGAGCAGCACGCCAAACGTCTTTTGCGGCAGGCGCCGCAGCGCGATCATTTCCAACGAGTAGGGCAGCGCGCTGGACAAAATGCCCACGCCGATGCCGGCCAGGATCAGCTTGGGGTCCAGCAAGGCCATGCCGGCATGCGCGACGCCCACGGGCAAGGCCACCATCGTGGCCGCCAGCAAGCCCAGCGACGTCGCCTGGCCGCCATGCACGTTGCCGGCCATCTTGCCAAACACGATGTACAGCGCCCAGCACACGGCGGCGGCCAATGCGTAGGCGATGCCGGCAGGGTCCAGATCGTGCAGCGACTGGCCGGTGGGAATCAACAGCACCAGCCCCGCCAGCGCGCATCCGATCCACACAAAATCGATCGCACGCCGCGACATCAGCACGGCCAATGTCAGCGGGCCGGTGAATTCGATGGCAATGGCGATGCCCAGCGGCAACGTGCGTAGCGCCATGTAGAACAGCAGGTTCATGCAGGCCAGCGTCACGCCATACAGCGCGATCTTGGCGGCGTTTTGCCGGGTCAGCGCAAAGCGCCACGGGCGCCAGAACGCAATCAGGATGATGGCGCCGATAACGATGCGATAGGCGGTCGTGCCCTGCGCGCCCACTTGGGGAAACAGGGACTTGGCGAACGACGTGCCGATGCACAGCGACGCCATCGCGCCGATCAGCGACAGGGTGGGAAGCAGGGTCGAGCCCGAGGCGTTGTGCCCGGTGTTCAAGGTGGCGGCGGTCATGGGTGCTAGGTAACGCTCAATGCAGGAACGCGCGGACGCGCAACGAAAAACGAAGGTTCAAGGCGCCAGCGTGGCGGCCGTGGAGTAAAGCACATACAGCGCCAGCCCCAGCATCACGGCGCCCAGCAAGCCTTGCTGCATGCGCAGGAACCACGGGTTGCGCCCGACCCAGCCGCGAATGCGCGACGCGCCATAGGCAAAGCAACTGCCGTAAGGCAGGCTGAGTACTTTCATGGTGATACCCAGCACCAGCATCTGCACCCACACGGGGCCGTTCTCCGGCGAGGTGAACTGTGGCAGGAAGGCGATCATGAACAGCAGCACCTTCGGGTTCAGCAGATTGGTCATGAAGCCCTGCCAGAACGCATCGCGCGCATCGCCCGGCCGCGCCGACAAGGACACGTCGGCGGCCTGCGCGCAGCGGACCATTGCCTTGATGCCCAGATAGCCCAGGTACAGACCGCCCGCCGCCTTGATGGCCACGAACACTGTCGGAAACGCTTGCAGCACCGACGCCAGGCCCAGCACCACGGCGGGAACCTGGATGAAGCCGGCCGCCACGTTTCCCAGCACGCTATGGAAAGCCGGGCGAAACCCCTGCGTCATGCCGCGCGACAGCGTCAACGCCATGTCCGGGCCGGGCGTGAGTTTAAGCGCCGCGTCGGCGGCAAGAAAAAGCAGAAAAAGCTGGAGCGACGGCATTGCGACGGCGGCTGGTTGGCATGCCCCACGGCGGGGCGCCCGGGCGGAGGGCTCTCAGTGTACGCACGCCCGCTGATTTTTTCCTGCGTCCGGCGGCTGCCAAATGAAGTTTCCCGTCGAATTGGGGCCGGACCTGTTCGCGCCCGGGATTAGAATCTCTCGCAAGCCCCGACTTAACCCGAACCCGGCCGCTGTGCGGTCGCCGACCGGTCGCCATCCGCCCCGCCAGCCCAAGCCGCCACCCGCGTTCCGACCACCCCCGCGTTCCGAGACCCTCATGGAACTAGACGATTTTGATCTCCAGATCCTGCAAAGCTTGCAGGAGGACAACCAGCGCACCAGTCAGGACGTTGCCGAACGCGTGAACCTGTCGCCCGTGTCGTGCCTGCGCCGCATGAAGCGGCTGCGCGAATCGAAAGTGGTGACGGCCGACGTCTCCGTGGTGGACCCGGCCGCGGTGGGGCGCGCCATCATGATGGTGGTGCTGGTGTCGCTGGAAAGCGAGCGTGCCGACAAGCTGGACCTGTTCAAGCGCGCCATGCAGGGCGCGCCCGAGGTCATGCAATGCCTGGCGGTAACGGGCGAAGTCGACTTCGTGCTGACCTTGACCATGACGGACATGGCGGAATACGACGCCTTCGCCCAGCGTCAGCTCTGGGGCAACCCCAACGTGAAGCGCTTTTCCACCCTGGTGGTGATGAACCAGGTGAAGAACACGTTGACGGTGCCGCTGGCTACATCGGCTTGAGGCCCAGCGTCTGGATCATCTGGCGGTACTTGGCGACCTGCGCGCTGGCGTAGGCATCGGCGTCGGGCTGGCTCATCGGCGCCAGTAAGCGGCGCCCCTCGGCTTCCATCCGGGCGCGCAGGTCGGGCTGTTCCAGCGCATAGCCCACGGCACGGCGCAGGGTGTCCACTTCGGCGGCGGGCGTGTCCTGACGCACGTAGTAACCGCCCGCGATCGTGTAGACGAAGTCGGGGATGGTCTTGCTTTGCGATATCAGCGGCAGCTTGGCCAGCGGAGCGGGCAGCGTGTCCGAAAAGCTGGTCAGGATCTTCAACTGCTGTTGCGCGGCCATGCCCTCCATTGCTTGCTGGTAGGGCAGTACCGCGAAATCAACCTGGCGTCCGATCAGGTCTTGCAGCGCGGGCGCCGCGCCGCGATAGGGCACGTGCAGGAATTCCGCGCCCACGCGCCGGCCCAGGTATTCCGTCATGATGTGGTACAGCGAGCCGACGCCCACGCTGCCGAAGGTCAGGGGGCTGGCGCCCGGCCGCTTGGCGTAGGCGATGAATTCATCCACGGTATTGACCGGCAGGTCCGCGCGCGCGAGCAGCACGATGGTGGCTTCGCTGATGGGCTGCGTCAGCCGGAAGTCTTCGGGCTTGTAATGCGCGGCGGCGTTCAGGAACGGGCTGAGGATGACCTCGTTGGGCGACCCGTGCAAAAACGTGTAGCCGTCCGGCGCGCTGGTCAACACGCGGCGCGCGCCCAGCATGCCCGCACCGCCGCCCACGTTTTCCACCACCACCTGTTGCCCGAGTGCGTGGGCGATATGTACGCCAAACTGGCGCGCCGACGCATCGCTGGCGCCGCCTGCCGGATACGGCACCACCAGGCTCAACGGCTTCTTGGCCGGGTAGTCCGCGTGGGCCAGCGGCGTCATGGCACAAGCGGCAAGGCAAACGGCGGCCATCCGGGCCGGTAGATTCCAACGCATGCTGCATCTCCCTTGTCATTTCTGTTGGCGCGCAGCCGGTTGTCCGGTCTGCCGTATGCAGTCTAGGCAGCGGCGATTGTTCGCATCAATGACGGGCGGAAGGTCGGATCATTGTGATTTCTGCATCGATGGACGTGGCCGGCCCAGGCGCGGCCGGCCCGGTATCAGGCGCGGCCAGCTCAGGCGCGGCCAGCTCAGGCGCGGCCAGCTCAGGCGCGGCGGGACTCCAAGGCGGGAAAGGTCTTCAGGATGTGGCGCAGCATGCTGGCCGTGGCAGGCGGCAGATGCCGGCCGGCCAGGCTGATGACGTGCGTGCGGCTGTTGTTCAGGATGGGGTTGGCCAGCGGCAGCGACACCATCTGGCGGAACTGCGCGCCCTTGAGCGGCACGGACAGCGGGTTCACCACATAGCCCAGCCCCTGGCTGGCGAACTCCCACAGGATCTTGAAGGAATTGGTCAGCAGCGCGGGCTTGAGCTTGACGTTTTCGTCCAGCTCGGCCGCCTGGATGTGTTGTCGCACGCCAAACGACTCGTCCATGGCGGCCCAGCCGTAGGGCGCCAGATCCGACAGCCGCAACGCCCGGCGCGACCGCGCCAGCGGATGGTCTTTGTGCACGTGCACGCGCATCGGCGCGGCGCGCGAATAGTGCGACCGCAAGCGCACATCGTTGGGCGGCTGGAAGGCCAGCGCAATCTGCACGCGCTCTTCCACCAGGCAGCGCACCGTCTCGTTGGTGCCCGCCACATGGATGCTGTAGGTGATGTCGGGGTGCTTGCGCACGAAGGACAGCAGCACGGGCTCCAGCACCATGTCGACAAAGCCCTCGCCCAGCGCCAGTTCCACATGGCCACGCGTCGCGCTTTTCAGATTGTTGACTTCGGCCTGGAAGGATTCGTTCAGGTCCTGCTGGCGGCGCGCGAAGAGCGCCACCAGGCGCCCGGCGTCGGTGGGTACGACGCCGCGCCCACGGCGTTCCAGCAGCGTCAACCCGGTGTCTGCCTCTAGCCTGGCAATGGCGCGGCTGATGGCCGACGGGTCGGTATTGAGCTGATCGGCGGCGGCGCGCAATGTGCCGGTTTCTATGACCTGCAGCAAGCAGAGCGTCCGTTTGAACTCCAGGACATCATCCATGATTGATTTCCATGACGGGCTTCCAGGAAAGACGTACCCCGCGTAGTCGGCCAGGCGGGATCGTTGCAAAAACCGCATCGATAAGGCGCGATCATTGCTATCGGCTTTGTACCCGCGCCTGTCTATAGTCGATAGCCGTATTTCCCCCAAGCTTGTCTACGGAGAGACCGCAACATGGCTAACGTCCCATCGCCCATCAGCCCGGAACTGCTGCGCAATATGCGCGTATGGCGTCGCGACCTGCACGCCCATCCCGAAACCGCCTTCTGTGAATTCCGCACGGCCGACGTGGTGGCGCGCGAACTCGAGCGCGCGGGCGCCGTGGTGCATCGGGGGCTGGGCAAGACCGGCGTGGTGGGCACGCTGGCGCGGGGCACGGGGCCTGTGATCGGGCTGCGCGCCGACATGGATGCGCTGGACATGCAGGAATTGGGCGACGCGTCGCACCGTTCCACCATTGCCGGCAAGATGCACGGCTGCGGCCATGACGGGCATACGGCCATGCTGCTTGGCGCAGCGCATCACCTGGCCGCCGACCCGGGCTGGCGCGGCACGCTGCACCTGATCTTCCAGCCGGCCGAGGAACACGCGGGCGGTGGACTGGCCATGGTGCAGGACGGCTTGTTCGACCTTTTCCCCTGCGACGCGGTGTACGCGCTGCACAACTCGCCCAATCTGCCGTTCGGCACCGTGTCCACGCGGGTGGGCACGGTGATGGCGAACTGCGACACCTATGAAATCAACATCACCGGCAAGGGCTGCCACGCCGCGCAACCCGAGCACGGCATTGATCCCATCGTGGCGGCCGCCCAGCTGGTTACCGCCATGCAGGCCATCGTCAGCCGCAATGTGAAGCCCACCGATGCATTGGCGCTAAGCATCACCCAGATTCATGCCGGCGATACCTGGAACGTGGTGCCCAACAGCGTCATGTTGCGCGGCAGTTGCCGCACGCTGACCGCGGCCACGCGCGACCTTGCCGAGCGCCGCCTGCGCGAAGTGTGCGCGGGCGTGGCGGTGAGTACCGGCGCCGGTATCGATGTGCAAATGTTTCGCGGCTATCCGGCGTGCGTGAATACGGAAACCGAGGTGGGGCTGGCGGTCCACGCGGCGGCCCGCGTGGTGGGCGCGGACAAGGTCGATGCGGCTTGCACGCCACGCATGGGCTCGGAGGATTTTGCGTACATGCTGCAACAGCGCCCGGGCGCGTATGTGTTTGTCGGCGCCGGGCGTCCAGGCGTGGAGAATCCGCCCGTGCACAACCCTTATTACGATTTCAATGACGACATTCTGCCGCTGGGCGCGCACTACTGGGTGGAACTGGTGAAAGCGGCGATGCCGGTCTAAGGCGCCGGGGGCCGCGGCGCCGCCGATGCGACGGGCGCGCACCCGCGCACCAACGCCGCGCCCGCTTCCTCCGACACCGTGCGCAGATGCAGATCGCGCTGCGGGAAGGCGATTTCGATGCCGGCCTGGCGCAGCGCGTCGTACATGCGCGTCAACAGGTCGCTGCGGATGTCGATCCAGCGGTCGAAGTCATACGTCCACGCGCGCACGCTGAAGTCCAGCGTGCTGCTGCCGATGCCCATGAACAGTACCGTGGGCGCCGGGTCGGCGACGATGCCGGGTGTGTCGCGGGCGACGGCATCAAGCAGCGCGATCGCCTGGCGAGGGTCGGTGCCGTAGGCCAGGCCGATGCCGGCTTCGATGCGGCGGCTGCGGTCCAGCATGGTCCAGTTGGTCAGCTTGTCCGCCAGCAGCGTGCCGTTGGGCACGATCACGTCGGCGCCTTCGAATGTCTTGATGCGCGTGGCGCGCATGCCGATGTCGCGCACCTGGCCGGACGTGCCGCTGATCTCGACCACATCGCCCGGTTGGATCGGCCGTTCGAACATCAGGATCAGGCCCGATACGAAGTTGTTCACCACGCCTTGCAAGCCGAAGCCGATGCCCACGCCCAGCGCGCCAAACACGATGGTCAGCTGGCTGGTCTGGAAGCCCGCCGCCGACAGCGCAATGCCCAGGCCCAGCAGCAGCACCAGGTAGTACGACAGCGACGCAACGCTGTTGCCCACGCCACGCGGCAAGGCCATGCGGGTCAGCACTTCGTCGCGCAGGATCAGGCGAATGGTGCGCGCGGCCCAGAAAGCGATGATCACCGAAATAAAAAACAGCAGCACATTGCCCAGGCTGATGGTGATTTCACCGATGGTCAGCGTGTAGGACAGCACTTCGGTCGCGTAGGCATACGTGGCGCGCAGGATGCGAAAGCGGTCCATCGCGTAGACCGCCCAGCCCACGGCGGCCGTTGCGGTCAAGAGGCGGATCAGCAACTGCACCAGCGGCGGCGCGTGTTCGCGCGCCAGCCGGAAGCGCGAGATGCCTTGCCGGGTCAGCAGCAATTGCAGCAGGGTGATGATGACCGTCACGCCGGCGTACAGCACCAGCCCGAAGTAGCCGCAGCCGATCACCGCGCTGGTCAGCATTTCCGCCAGCGACACGTTGCCGAACACGTTCGCCACCAGTGATACGCAGAGCAAGGCCGCGGCGCCCCACGCGATGGCGCGCAAGATAGCGGCCAGCCGGACCGAGGCGGCGGGGTGAACCTGGTCGCGCGTGCGGCGCAGCAGCCACAGGATGGCGGCCAGCGCCAGCGCGGTCAGCGCCACGGTGGACAGGCGGTAGAACAGCGTGTTGGCCAGGAACAGAAAGCCCAGGCGCTCGGCCAGGAACAGCGCGGTGATCACGTGCGGCCACTGGTCCAGCTGGCGGCGCGCCGAAGGCGGCAGCAGGCGCAGCACCGGCGCGGCGGCCAGCACCAGCGCTACCTGCTGCACCATCAGGGGCGCGTCGGGCTCCAGCGCCAGCACGCCCAGCATCGACAGCAGCAACCAGGTGGACCAGGGGCGGCCCAACACGCCGGCGGCGGTCTCGCTCATGACGCCCGCGCGGATGGCGTCCCGGCTTTTTCTGGCTAGCCACAGCAGCAGCGGCAGCAGCAACAGTTGCAGCACATGCAGCGCGCGCTGGTTGCCGCTGCCGGCCGCGCCGTAGTCGCGCGCAAAGCGCACTTCGATGTCCAGGCCGGTGCGCAGCAGGGCCAGCGTGTCTTCGCCCGCGTCCTGCGTCCTGCCTGCATCCCAGAGTGGCGGCGAATCGATGCGCATCAGCCGCGCGTCGATATCGTTGATGGCATCACTGACCGCGCGCTGGCCCGCCTTGATGCGTTCTTCGATGGCGTTGGCGCGCTGCTCAAGCTGGGCCTGGCGCGATAGCGGGCCGGACAAGGCCTGCGCCGCCGCCGTCAGCTGTGCCTGGACGGCATCCACCCGGTCGGCCAACGCCGGCGGCAGCCCGGCGGCCGAGGAAGAATCCTTGATGGCTTGCCACGCGGCGCGGCGACGCAGCAGTTCGGCGGCGTCGCTGGCGTACCAGGCGGTGGCTTGGCGCAGCTCTGTCTGCCAGCGCGCCAGCCGGTTGGCGTCAAAGACCCAATGCCGCTCCAGGCTTTCCACGCGCATGATGGGCAGCGTGCGCAGTTGGGCAGGCTGGAACTCGTAGAGTTTCTCGTCGGCGGATTTGCCGATGGCTTCAAGCGCGGGACCCAGCGTGGCGTCGGGGTCGGCCACCGCTACGCGCTGCATCACCCCTTCGGCATAGCGGGTGTCGCTATCGGCCCGCAGGGGAATGTCCGCCATCTGGATGGCGGCGGGTGGGGCAGGTGGGGATGGGGAAGGCGGGTCGGCGACCGCCACGCGGGCGGCGGCCAAGGCCAGCAAGCCTAGGGAACATCCGAACAGGTACTTGAGGACTCTGGCTCGGACGCGCATGTCGCGACTCCGTGGGGATGCTGCGAGGCGGGGGGCAATCCACTCTAGCGCATCACCAGTCCGCCGTCCACGAACAGCACTTGCCCCGTCATGAAGCCGCTCCAGTCGGACGCCAGGAACAGCACCGGCCCGGCGACGTCCTCGGGGCGGGCGATGCGCCGCAGCGGCGTGGCCGCGATCAGCTGTTCACGAAACGATTCCGGCGTGGCGCCGCTGGCGTCGGTCGGGTAGACCAGGCCGGGGGCCACGCAATTGACGCGCACGCCATACGGCCCCAGCTCGACCGCCAGGTTGCGGCTGAACGCCACCAGCGCGGCCTTGGCAGTGGTGTAGTCGTGGTACGGCACGACCGGATGCTCGACCAGATTGCTGGCGATGTTGACGATGCAGCCCTGCGCGCGCTGTTTGAAATGCGGCATTGCGGCACGGCACACGTTGAACGCTGCACCCACGGCGCCATCAAACTGCGATTGATAGTCTTGCCATTGCAGCGCATCGAAAGCGGTACGCTGGCGGGGGTCGAACGCGTAGGGCCGCAAGGCATTGTTGACGACGATGTCCAGGCGGCCGGCGTCTTGCACGATGCCATCGACCATGGCGCGCACGGCGTCGGGCACGCCGACGTCAGCCTGCACGGCCCAGGCATCGCCGCCGGCGGCCTGGCATTGCGCCACCACGCCGTCGGCCGCTGCCGTGTTGCGCAAATAATTGACCACCACGGTGGCGCCTTCACGCGCGAAGCTGCGCGCGATTTCGGCGCCGATGCCCCGGCTGGCGCCCGTCACCAGCACCACCTTGCCTGCAAACTTCAACGCAGCATTCATGTCATGCCTCCGGCAGCAAGTGGGTGTCGACAACGGCGGCGATGTCGATGGGTTGTTTGATGAGGCCCAACGCGCGGTAAGCGTCCGCCGCCTGTTGCAGCAAGCCGATATCGATGGTGCCCAACGGCCTGCCACCGGACGCCTGGGAGGCGGCGTTGCGCAGCCGGATCACTTCCAGGTTGACGGCAAGGTCGGTGCCGTCAAGGGCGCGCTTGCCGGCCAGTTGGGCCGCTTCTTCGGGATGCGCGATCATCCAGGCGGCGCTGTCGCGATAAGCCTTCAGGAAGGCGCGCAGCAGCGGCCGCTTTTGCGGCAATGCCGACTCGCGCACGACGAACAGGTCGCTGGACACGTTCAACGTGTCGCTGACCTGCATCACGTTGACCTCGCCCAGGCCGCGCTTGCGCCCCACCAGCAAGCCGGTGTCGGTGGCGGCGGTGGCGTCCACCTGGCCTTGCAGCAGCGGCGCAAAGTTCAGCACGCCGGTGACGACGATTTCAACGTCGGCTTCGGTCAGCCCGGCCTGATGCAGCATGACCAGCAGGTTCTGGCGCGTGCCGCTGGACAGGCTGTAGACGCCGATGCGCTTGCCCTTCAAGTCGGCCGGCCGCGTGATGTTGGCCGACTTCAACGACACCACGTTGAAGACGTTTTGCGGATAGATGTCGTAGATGGCGCGCAGTTTTTCGCCCTTGTCCAACGCCATGAAAAACGAGCCGGGGTCGGTAAAGGCCACGTCGGCCTGGCCGCTGAGCAGGTTGCGGATGGCGTCGCCACCGCCCGCCCCGGGCAAGTAGACAAGGTTCACGCCCTGCGCCTTGAAGAAGCCCTTGTCCGGCTCAGCCAGCAGGTTGGTGATTTCGCTGATGGGCTTGCTCCAGCCAGCCAGGGTGATGGTGCCGGTCGGCGCGCCTTGGGCGTGCACCGCCCACGGCGCCAGGGACGTGGCGGCAAGGCCGGCGGCGGCGGTCAGCAAGCTGCGGCGGGCAGGGGACGAAAGCATGGGTGGGGTCCGGATGAAAGTCATGATTGATCGGCGTAGGGACGCAGCAGGCGTCGTTCCAGCATCAGCGTGGCCTGATAGCCCAGCAGCCCGATGGCGGCAATGGCGGTCAGTGCGGCGAACATCAGGGGCGTGTCCATCATGCCTTGCGCGGCAATGATGACGGCGCCCAAACCCCGGCTGGCGCCTATGAATTCGCCCACCACGGCGCCGACCAATGCCAGCACCAGCGCCACGCGCAGGCCCGCCAGAATGCCCGGCAGGCCGGCGGGCAGCTTCAGCCGCAGCAAGGTTTGCGCGCGCGTGGCGCCCAGCATGCGAAACAGTTGCAGCCGGTTCGGATCGACCTGACGCAAGCTGGTCAGCGTGTTTTCCATCAAGGGGAAAAAGCAGATCAGCGCGGTCATGACCACCGTGGGCGCCATGCCGAAACCGAACCACACCACGAACAGCGGCGCCAGCGCCAGCTTGGGGACAACCTGGCTGACGATCACGTAGGGCTTGAGCACGCGGTCCAGCAGGGCCGATTCGGCCAATGCAATGCCGATGCCCAGGCCCGCCGCGCCGCCGATCGCCAGGCCCAGCAGCATCTCGGCAAGCGTCGCGCCGATGTGTGGCCACAGGTAGCCGGTGGCCAGACTGGTCCACAAGGTCTGCGCGATGGCGGATGGGGCCGGCAGCACCAATGCCGAGATACCGGCCTGGCGCACGGTGAATTCCCAGACGCCAAGCAGCGCGATAAGCAGCGCCACCGCCAGCAGGCGGAATCGGAAGGCCGGCGTCATGGGCGCGCCCCGGTCATGAATTCGTACACCTGCGCGCAGGTGGCGTTGAACGCCGCGCCGTGTCGCATGGCTTGCGTGCGGGGCGCGGGCAGGTCCACCGGCAGGTCGGCCAGCATGCGGCCCTGGTGCATGACGGCCACGCGGTCGCCCAGGTAGACGGCTTCGCTGATGTCGTGCGTGACGAACAGCACGGTGGTATTGCGCAGGCGGCACATGCGCAGCAGGTCGTCTTGCAACTCGCCGCGCGTGATGGCGTCCAGCGCGGCAAAGGGTTCGTCCAGCAACAGCAAGGCCGGTTCAAGGATCAGCGCGCGGGCCAGCGCCACGCGGCTTTGCTGGCCGCCGGACAGTTGGCGGGGATAGTGCTGCGCGTGGTCGGACAGGCCCAGCATGGAAAGCAGATCGTGCGCGTGCCGGGTGTCTTCAGGCAGCGGCCGGCGTTGCAACGACACGGGCAGCAGCACGTTGTCGATCACATGTTGCCAATCCAGCAGCGTCGGCGCCTGGAATACATAGCCCAGTTGCGGGCCGGGCGCCGCAGGCGTGCCGTCTTGCAGCACCACGCGGCCGGACTGCGGGGTCAACAAACCGGCGGCAAGTTTCAGCAGCGTGGTCTTGCCGCAGCCGCTGCGGCCAACCAGGCAATGAAAGCCGCCGGCTTGCAGGCGCCAGTCGATACCGTGCACGATGGGCGCGCGGCCGGGGTAGGTGTAGACCGCCCCGTCGATGTGCAGGAAGGGGCGGGACGCGTCCGCAATCATGGTTCGTACGACGCGTAGGGGTCGGCGGCGGTTTCGGCGGACTGTTCGATTTCGGTCATGCGCACCAGGTCCAGCAAGTTGAAGCGGCCGTCGTGATGCCAGCCGGCCTCGGGCATGCTCATCGCCCCAATCGCGCTGACGCGGGTAACGCCCACCGCGCCCAGTTGATCGGCCAGGCGATACAGCTCTTCGGGCGTCGCGGCCACGCCCGCCGTTTGCAGGTAGTGGCGGTGGGGCGCCACGTGCGCCGCCACGTCATCCAGGGCGTCGATGCCCGCCACCACGATGCTGCGTTGCAGGGCCGTGGGCGATAGCGTGGGGGCGGCATCAACATAAGAGACTGCCCAAGCGGCGTCGGGGTCGCCGATCAATGCGTCGGCATCGTGGGACGGCAAGTGCCATTCGATGGACTGCCGCCATTTGGCCACCGCAGCCGATTCGGCCAGGTCCAATGGGCGGCGGGGAAAGCGGCGATGCAGATTGGCCAGCTCGCCCGCCAGGTAAGCCGCAAAGTCGCGCGGCGCTACCTGGCCGCCGCGCTGCACGTAAAAAATCTGCGGCGAATAACAGCCTTGCTGGTCGTAGCGCATCACATCCCATGCCGCACGGCGTGCCAGGGCGGGGGCCTTTTGGGCGTCCAGCGCGGCTGCGCTGACCACGCCGAAGCCCAGCTTGTGGCCATGCGGCAGAAAGCGCGTCGTAACGGGCAGGCGGCGCTGGATGGCATGCAGCGCGTCGTTGCCGCCATACGCCACCACGGTATCGGCCTGCGCGTACAGCGCGGCGGCGTCGTCCTCGCCCGCGCCGCGCCACCAGACCACGGCCAGGCAGTCGGCCAGCGGCGGGTGCACCTGGGCCAACAGGTGCGCGAACCAGCCGGCAAACAGCGGTTCGGCGCTGGGCAGCTTGCCGATATTGCCGGCCTTGACGAGCAGACCGCAGATCAGGCTCCACAACGCCAGCGCGGGCACGTTGCCGGCCCAGCTGTGCACCAGCAATTGCGGGCCGTGGGCGCGCACCGCGCCGCCCTTGGCCGCCGGTTGAAAGCCGTCCAGCACCTTGGGGTTGGCAAAGTCCTCGGCCACAAAGCGATGCAGCTGTGGCGCGCGGAAGGTCTTGAAAAAGCCGGTCAGGCCCAGCCGCACCATTTGCGCGTCATAGCCGCTGACGATCGGCAACAGCGCGTCGGCTTGTTGCCGGACCGGGTCGTCAGGATCCAGCAGCCGGGCAATGGCGCGATCAATCACGTTGATGATTTCCGACACCGTCATCGTCTTCAGATGCCGGGCGCTGGCCTGCTTGACGCGTTCGGCCAGCGCTTGCATCTGTGACGCGGTCAGCACCGGCACGGCCACGTCCACGCGCCGGCCGTTCTGCTCGAAAGGCAGGGTCTGCCATTGGACATCGGCCGAAGCCAGCCCCGGCAGGTATCCCGCTTGGACCCGTTGCACGCTCATGGCCGCGCAGACTGAATGAATGCTTCGACGGCCAGCGAGCAGCCCTTCGCTTGCGCGCCTTCGGCACGGCCCAACAGCAAAAAGCCGCCATCGGCCGGTTGCCCGACGTCTTCGGTGAGGATGGTGCTGACCGAGTTGAAGTTGCCCAGGTCGCAGTGCGCCAGAATGCCGCGTTCGCCCGCGGGCACGGTCCGGCCGGTCGCCGGGTCGACCAGGCGCGAGCGGATCCAGTGCGGCCCCGATTTCACGGACGGGACCGTGGCATTGCCGTCGTCGTAAAACTGAGTGCTGAGTTCGGTCATGCCGTACATGTTGATGCACAGCGCTCGCGGCACGCCCAGCAGCTCGGAAAGCTCGGCATAAAAGGTGTCCAGCGGCAGCTCGCGCGACTGGCCCTTGTAGCCGCCGGTATCCAGAATGCGGCTGCCCGGCGGCAAATGGAACGTGCGGCCCGCCTTGCGCAGCGCATCGATCACATGCACGAAGCTGAAGCTGGCGCCCAGCAGCGCGTAGGGCCGGCCATCGCTTTCGGCCTTTTCCAGGCGGCGCAACAACCCATCCAGGTCGATGCCCTGCGGCGACATGAAATAGCGGCTGTCTTCGGTGCCGAACGCGGTCATGGCCAGCGCCAGATAATGCGCCAGCGACGAATTGGGCATGGCGACTTCGTCCGGAAACAGAATGCCCATCGGCAGGCGCGGCGTGCCCTGCATGACGCGCGCGGCGAAATTGCGCGTCATGGACAGGTCGTAGACGTCCAGATGCGGGTGAAAGTGCCGGCCGCGCATATCGGCGCGCGTGGTGCCGCTGGTCATGAAGACACGCTCGTCGGGCCGTGGCGCCTCGCAACGCAGCTCCATCGCCTTGAAGGCGTCGATGGGCACGGCGGGAATGTCGCTCCAGGTCTTCACATTGCGCACGGTGGCGCCGCGCCGCTGGCAAAACGCGCGATACGGCGCGTTGGCGCCATATTGATACGCAAAAAGCCGCAGCGCCAACTGGTCGAACTGCGCGTCGGTGCAGCCGTCCTGGGCAATGAATTCAAGAATTTCCGCGACGGGCGGGGCAGCGTTGTTCATGGGCGTTCGTAGATTCCGGTACAAGGAAGCTCCGAAGCCCGCCCGCGCAAGCGGCGCAAAGGCGCGGCAGGGTCGGACGATTGCTCTTCTTACGCCGGCATGAACCGGGTCAAGTTCGCGGGTCTGAATCTCAGCACTGGCGTGCACCCCGGAGCGAAGGCAATGTTAACCCGCTCTAGGGTTCGCCGCTTAGGTCGAATCCTTGCTGACCATCCATTCGGAAGGCTGCGGGGTCATAACCGCTGGCCAGGACGATGGAACGCACCTGGCATACGCCAGCCTCGCGTAGCCGTTCGCAGTATTTGTGCAGCGAGGAAGCGTCCTCATTGAGGACAAAGGGAATGCGCTCGTGACAAGCCTGGGCAATGAGTTTGATGTCATCACGCGCAACTGCGCGCCCGGTGCCATCGCCCCTTGGGCCCAGCGCATTCCACAATTGGGCGGCTCGCTGCCCGTGCGGGATGTTGAACGGCAGGTGGCGAAACTTTTGCAGTGGTAAGTCGGTCAGTGCTTGCTTGATGCCGAATTCTGCTGCAACGACTGCCGAAAAATAAATCGGCAGAGACTCGTCGAGCATCTGCCGGAAGTACCGGGTGGCAATTTGGTGGTTGGGGCGAGTCGCGTCGACGAGCGAGATCAGATAGCTGGTATCCAGCAACACTGCTGCCGTCATGAGTCGTCGCCACGCAGTGATTCAACCCATCGTGTTGCGTCGGGTACGTCCGCCCAGGCCGCGGTGCCTTTGCGTACCATTCGCTGGAATTCATCGTCGTCGTACGCGGGGTGGTGCACCTCAAACGAGCGCAGATTCAAATTGCGCAATTCACCGGTTCGTAAATTCTCTTCAGCGGTCACGTGCAGCAAGGCTGGGCGATAGAGGCGATTTTCGCTCTCCTGTGCCAGTAATTGCTGAGTGGCGGCTACCGTAAGCGATTTGCCATTTTCAAGCACAAGGTGAACGTTCGCTTTGGTCTTGCCGCCCCAGTCCACGATTTTGCCGTGTAAGTACTTTTCCACGGTTACCCAAATATCGACGGATTGTTTGAAGTCTGACTGGGCATTGACGATCGTCAGCGCGCGCCGCGTGTTGTCTTCAAGGGCGTAAACACGATCGGGATTGTTGCGTGCCTGGGCTTGCCAGCGCTCGATGACCGCCGCGCGCCGGGGATCAATGGCTTCGAGAGAATTCGGGACGGCTAAGCGTTCCACATCGGCCCAGAGCGTTGATGCCGCCAACAACCCTTCGGCGACTAAAACCAGCGACCCTTCTTCTATCGACACCAGCACTGCGGCCGGGTTGACCTCTCGAGTGGACCCTTGCAGAAAGTCGCTGACGTCTTTTTGAAACTCGCCAAGCAGGCTCAAGGGAACAGCCTTTGGGCCCACATCAACGCCGTTGATGCGGTCGCGCACAGCGAAGCGAAGATTGGCGGCCGGTTTCATACCGACGATTGTAGACCTCGTGCCCGGCTTTTTTGCCGGCATGTAATATTTTGCAAGCGGGCGCCGAGGCGGGGGTAAACGCCAGAATTTGGACGTAAAAAAATCCCCACAGCGGTGGAGATCAGGAGGGCTGGTGGCCTGGGGCGGAATCGAACCACCGACACAAGGATTTTCAATCCTCTGCTCTACCGACTGAGCTACCAGGCCAACACGTACTCGGTGCAAAAAGCCCAGCGCGGCGGCTGGGCTTTTTTGGGACTTGATATGGCTATCGAAATCCCAATAATTCTTTTGGTGGCCTGGGGCGGAATCGAACCACCGACACAAGGATTTTCAATCCTCTGCTCTACCGACTGAGCTACCAGGCCAACACGTACTCGGTGCAAAAAGCCCAGCGCGGCGGCTGGGCTTTTTTGGGACTTGATATGGCTATCGAAATCCCAATAATTCTTTTGGTGGCCTGGGGCGGAATCGAACCACCGACACAAGGATTTTCAATCCTCTGCTCTACCGACTGAGCTACCAGGCCAACACGTACTCGGTGCAAAAAGCCCAGCGCGGCGGCTGGGCTTTTTTGGGACTTGATATGGCTATCGAAATCCCAATAATTCTTTTGGTGGCCTGGGGCGGAATCGAACCACCGACACAAGGATTTTCAATCCTCTGCTCTACCGACTGAGCTACCAGGCCAACACGTACTCGGTGCAAAAAGCCCAGCGCGGCGGCTGGGCTTTTTTGGGACTTGATATGGCTATCGAAATCCCAATAATTCTTTTGGTGGCCTGGGGCGGAATCGAACCACCGACACAAGGATTTTCAATCCTCTGCTCTACCGACTGAGCTACCAGGCCAACGAAGTCCGCAACTATACACAATTTTTTTTGCCCACGCCAGCCGCAGGGGCAGATCCGCCAACTATTTTTCGCCCCGCCGCGCCTGCCAACTGTTGGGTGAATGGAACGGAAGGTGCGACGCAGGGTCGCGCAAGCGGGCGCAAGTGGGCTGGGGATAACCCGCAGGGGTATAATCTTCGAGTTAATTTCGTGGCAGTTCTTTACGCATCCACATGTCGGTAGCTGTCCTTGCCTTCGGTCTGAACCACACGTCCGCGCCGGTTTCGGTTCGCGAACGCGTGTCCATGCCCGTCGATCTGGTCAAGCCTGCGCTGGAAGGCCTGCGTTCGGCATTCGGCGGTTCCGTTCGTGAAGCCGCCATCCTGTCCACCTGTAATCGCACCGAAATCTATTGCGCGGCGGACGGTCACGTCGCTGATCAATTGCCCGCCTGGCTGGCTGAACATAACCGCCTGGACGCCGGCACGCTGCGCCCGCACCTGTACCGCCATCATCAAGACGACGCCGTCCGTCACGCTTTTCGCGTGGCCAGCGGGCTGGATTCCATGGTGCTGGGTGAAACCCAGATCGTGGGGCAGATGAAAGACGCCGTGCGCGCCGCCGGCGAAGCCGGCTCGCTGGGCACCTTGCTGCATCAGATGTTCCAGCGCACGTTCTCGGTGGCCAAGGAAGTGCGGTCGCAGACCGCCATCGGCGCGCAATCGGTGTCCATGGCCGCCGCCGCCGTCCGCCTGGCCGAGCGCGTGTTCGGCAACCTGGACCAGGCCCGCACGCTGTTCATCGGCGCGGGCGAAATGATTGAACTGTGCGCCACTCACTTCGCCGCGCAACGCCCGCGCAGCATGGTGGTGGCCAACCGCACGGCCGAGCGCGCCGAAATCCTGGCCAACCGTTTTTCGGCCAGCACCATGAAGCTGTCCGACCTGACGGATCGCCTGTCGGAGTTCGACGTCATCGTCTCCTGTACGGCAAGCTCCCTGCCCATCCTCGGCCTGGGGATGGTGGAACGGGCTACGCGCCTGCGCCGCCACCGCCCCATGGTCATGATCGACCTGGCCGTGCCCCGCGACATCGAACCTGAAGTCGGCCGCCTGGATGATGTCTATCTGTATTCGGTGGACGATCTGGGCCGGCTGGTGCAAACCGGCACCGACGCGCGCCGCGCCGCCGTGGTGCAGGCCGAAGCGATTATCGAAACCCGCGTCCAGGGCTTCATGCACTGGATGCAGTCCCGCGAAGTGGTGCCCGTTATCCGCGACCTGCACCAGGCCGCCGAAGACGTCCGCGCCGCTGAACTGGAACGCGCGCGCCGCCTGCTGGCGCGTGGCGAATCGCCCGAAGCCGTGCTGGAACAGCTGGCGCACGGGTTGACGCAAAAATACCTGCACGGCCCGCTGGCGGCGTTGAACCGCAGCGAAGGCGACGACCGCAAGCAGCTGCTTGCCTGGATGCCGCGCCTGTTCCCCGGCCGCGATTCCCGCCGTTAGCGAATCTGCCCCACGTCCCGCCTCCTGGCGGGCGTTCGTCTTGTGGGCGCCCGCTATTCCCGTTTTCTCTTTGGTCATTCCCCCATGAAATCTTCCATGCGCAGCCGGCTGGAGCATCTGTGTAACCGCCTGACCGAGGTGGACGCGTTGCTGGCCCAACCGGAAACCGCGTCCGATATGGACCGTTTTCGCAAGCTCTCGCGCGAACGCGCAGAGCTTGAGCCCGTGGTCGAAGCGTTCACCGCGTTCGCCCGCACCGAAGAAGACCTGGCGACGGCGCAGGAAATGCTGTCCGACCCCGACATGAAAGCCATGGCCGAAGAGGAAATCAAATCGGGCCGAGGCAAGCTGGAAGGCCTGGAAAGCGCGTTGCAGCTTCTGTTGCTGCCGCGCGACCCCAACGACGGGCGCAGCGTGTTCCTGGAAATCCGCGCGGGCACGGGCGGCGACGAAAGCGCGCTGTTCTCGGGCGACCTGCTGCGCATGTACACCCGCTATGCGGAAGCGCGCGGCTGGCGCGTCGAGCTGATGTCGGAAAGCGCCTCGGAATTGGGCGGCTACAAGGAAGTGATTGCGCGCATTGACGGCGACGGCGCCTACGGCCGCCTGAAGTTCGAATCCGGCGCACACCGCGTGCAGCGCGTGCCGGCCACCGAAGCGCAAGGCCGCATCCACACGTCGGCCTGCACCGTGGCCGTGATGGCGGAAGCCGACGAGATGTCGGAAATCGTCATCAACGCCAACGACCTGCGCATCGACACGTTCCGCGCCAGCGGTGCGGGCGGCCAGCACATCAACAAGACCGATTCGGCGGTGCGCATCACCCACTTGCCGACCGGACTGGTGGTGGAATGCCAGGATGATCGCTCGCAGCACCGCAACAAGGACAAGGCCATGCAGGTGCTGGCCGCGCGCCTGAAAGACAAGGAAACGCGCGAGCGCCAAAGCAAGGAAGCCGCCGAGCGCAAGAGCCTGATCGGCACGGGCGACCGCTCCGAGCGCATCCGCACCTATAACTTTCCGCAGGGCCGCGTGACGGACCACCGTATCAACCTGACGCTGTACAAGTTGCAGCAGATCATGGAAGGCGACCTGGAAGAGCTGACCGGCGCGCTGATCGCCGAGCATCAGGCCGAGCAGTTGGCGGCGCTGGGCGACGACCTCTGACGCGCGCGCCATGACGACGCCCCGGCTCAAAAGCCTGCTGCTCGACACCCGCCTGCCGCGCCTGGAAGTGCGGATGCTGCTTGAGCACGTGCTGCAAAAGCCGCGTGCATGGCTGCTGGCGCACGACACCGACCCGCTGGACCCCGACGTTGCTGCCGCCTTCAACGCGTTGCTGGTGCGCCGGCTGGCGGGCGAACCGATGGCATATCTGCTGGGCCACCGCGAGTTCATGGGTCACCGATTCACCGTGACGCCCGACGTGCTGATTCCCCGTCCCGACACCGAAGTGCTGGTGGAAACCGCGCTGGAGTGCGTGGCGGGTATCTCCGGGCCTGCCGTGCTGGACCTGGGCACGGGCAGCGGCGCCATCGCCATTTCCATCGCCCTGGCCCGACGCGATGCGCGCGTGATGGCGTCCGACGTCAGCGCCGCCGCGCTGAAGGTGGCGGCGGCCAACGCGTGGGATCTGACCGCATCGGTGCGTTTCGTGGAAGGCAGCTGGTTCGATGCGGTGCCGGCCGGCGAGGGTTTCGATCTGATCGTGTCCAACCCGCCCTATGTGGCCAGCAACGACCCGCATCTGGACCAGGGCGATCTGCGCTTTGAACCTCGCGGTGCGCTGACCGACGGCGCGAGCGGGTTGCAAGACCTTAACCGCATCGTGATGGGCGCCGGCCAGCACCTCAGGCCGGGTGGCGCGCTGTGGCTGGAACACGGCTGGGACCAGGCGCAGGCGGTACGCCGCTTGCTGGCCGATGCCGGGTTCGAGAACGTGCACAGCCGCCATGACCTGGCCGGCATCGAACGAATTTCCGGCGGACGCCGGCCTGCCGCGCGCGGTTGAGCCGGGCCGTCTGTTACAAGAGTTTGGCGCGGAAAACGCGTTTGGCCTGACCCGCTTCCGGGGATTTCGGGCGGATTTTTCCGCTGTACCTATAATTGGCGTATTCCGTTATGCCTGTCCAAGAGACCACCATGAGCGACGTTCAAGAATTCATCCGCGAAACCGTGACCCAGCACCCCGTTGTGCTGTTCATGAAGGGCACCGCCCAATTCCCGCAGTGCGGCTTTTCCGGCAAGGCCATTCAAATCCTGAAGGGCTGTGGCGTGAAGAAGTTGGTCACCGTCAATGTGCTGGAAGACGACGAAGTCCGCCAGGGCATCAAGGAATTTTCCAGCTGGCCCACCATTCCCCAGCTGTACGTGGCCGGCGAATTCATCGGCGGCTCGGACATCATGAACGAGATGAATGAATCCGGCGAACTGAAGACGCTGCTGGAGCAATCCGGCGCCACGGCTTAACGCCGCGATGCGGCGGCTTGTTATCGGCATCACCGGCGCCACCGGCGCGTTGTACGCGGTGCGCATGCTGCAAGCCCTGCGCGGCGTGGAAGATGTCGAGACGCATCTGGTGGTGTCCGCCTC
The DNA here is from genome assembly GCF_053543755.1 of Achromobacter semiaridum. NCBI lineage: Bacteria > Pseudomonadati > Pseudomonadota > Betaproteobacteria > Burkholderiales > Alcaligenaceae > Achromobacter > Achromobacter semiaridum. Next base: position 52,049 of record NZ_JBLVOL010000136.1, read on the forward strand.
GGGGGTGCTGAACATCAAGCACGAGCTTGATGTCAGCCGCCACGATGTCTACGCGCTGGCCGACCACGTGCATTCGGTGCGCGACGTGGGCGCCACGCTGGCCAGCGGCGCGTTCCAGACCGCCGGCATGGTGATCGTGCCGTGTTCGATGCGCACGTTGGCGGCAGTGGCGCATGGCCTGTCCGACAACCTCATCACGCGCGCGGCCGACGTCACCTTGAAGGAACGCCGGCGGCTGGTGATGCTGGTGCGCGAAACGCCCTTCAACCTGGCGCACCTGCGCAACATGACCGCCGTGACCGAAATGGGCGGCATCGTGTTTCCGCCGCTGCCGGCCTTCTATCACCGCCCGTCGTCCATTGAAGAAATGGTGGATCACACCGTGGCGCGCGTGCTGGAATTGTTCGACATCATCGTGCCCGGCCCGCATTGGGAAGGCATGAAGTAGGCAAGTTGCTGCCAGTGTGCCGCGTGAAGTGAAACAGCCCCGCATGTGAACTGACCCCCGAAAGTTGGACGAAATCCAACCTTCGGGGGTTTTTGCATGGTGGCGGCGGCGCGGGCTTACTCGACCAGCCCCAAGCCATTGAGCGCTGCCAGGTTTTCCGGCCAATGGCGCGCGCGGGCGTTTTGCAATTCGATGCGCGCCCAGGCCATCCAGCCCGACCACTCGATGCGCTTGTCCCACGCCGTGCCCCACGCCTGCAAGGCGGCCAGGCCCGCCGCGGCATGCGTTTGGGCCGCGTCGAAATCGCCCGTGGTCAGCGCCAGTTGCGCCAGCAGCAAACGCGGTTCGCCCACCCACGGGTTATGCGCCACGGCCGCTTCCAGCAGATGGCGCGCGCTGTCCATTTCCGTCAGCGGGTGCATGCGCGTGATGACCTGCCAATACAGCGCGCTGGCGGCGGCTTCGTCGCGCGGGCTGAGCGTGGCGCGGCACGCGTCGAAGGCGGGCGGAACGGGGATGCCGGTATCGGCCGGCATGCCGGACAAGGGCGCCAGCAAGTGCGACAGCATCGACAGGATGTTTGACGGCGGCTTCAGCGGCCCCGGCCACAACGACGATGCCCAGTTGGTTTTCAGATCACGCCGCTGCTGCCTCGGATAACCGGCAAAGATCTCGTCTTGCCAGCTGTGCCACTGTTCGCCGATGTCGGCGGCGGACACGACGATGAACGCGGCGACCTGGCGCGGCGTCAACGTAAACACGTGCCCGTCAGCGCCTTCAAGCGTCATGCCTGCACCGCCCGTACCCTGGCCCGCCAGCACGGTCTGCACGAACGTCGTGCGGGGCATGGCGCAGAACAGGCTGACCCATTCCTCGGCTTCGTCGCCCAGCACGTTGCGCAAGGTCTCGCGTTCGCGCTCGCGGTCGAACAAGGTCAGGTCCACGTATTCGTTGCCATATACGCTGTGGAACAAGCCCAGCATGCGCACTTCGCGCGGCTGGTTCCACAAGGCCAGCGTGCGGTACACGCCCAGCAGATGGTGCTTGAAGGTGCCGGCCTTGTGCCAGTCTTCACCGGCACTGCGGGCGAACAGCAAGTCCAGCAACGCGGGCAAGTCCGCGTCGATGGCCTGGTAGTGGTCGGCAAGCAGCGCGCGCGCGTGGGGGTGAAGTTCGGCGGATGTGGACATGGCGTGAATGCGGGTGATTGATGGCAGCTGCTATTGTGTCCGCATGAGGCGGGCTTGTCATGGCGCGGTGCTTTATACGATTTCGCGCATATCAATATGAATATTCATCGCTTCCGGTTTTGTAGGGCGCTGCATAGAATCGCGGGTCATTCTTTCTACTTCCAGAGATCCCTATGCGCCACATGCGCCTTCGCCATTCCCTCGCCGTATTCGCCGCCGTGCTCGGTTTTGCCGGCACCCAAGCCATGGCGCAGGACGCCGAACTGAAGGTAGGGGTCACCGTCGGCCCGCACGCGCAGATCGGCGAAGTCGTGCAGCAGGTGGCGGCCAAGCAGGGCCTGAAAGTGAAGTTGATTGAATTCAGCGATTTCATCCAGCCCAACGCCGCGCTGGACGCCAAGGAACTTGACCTGAACATCTATCAGCACAAACCTTTTCTTGACTCGCAGAACAAGGCGCGCGGCTACAAGCTGGTGCCGGTGGCCACCGCCGTGGTGCAGCAGATGGGCATCTATTCCAAGCGCTTGAAGTCGCTGGATGACCTGCCGCAAGGCGGCAAGGTGGCGATACCCAATGACCCCACCAACGGCGCCCGCGCGCTGCTGGTGTTGCAGGCGGCCAAGCTCATCAAGCTCAAGGACGGGGTGACGGTGACGGCGTCGCTGTTCGACATCGTCGAGAACCCCAAGCAGCTGAAGTTCATCGAGATCGAAGCGGCCCAGCTGCCGCATTCGTTGTCGGACGTGGACGCGGCGGCGGTCAACTCGGCCTACGCCATCCCGGCGGGGCTGTCGCCCGCCAAGGACGCGCTGGCGCTGGAAAGCAAGGACGCGCCCTTTGCCGCCGTGGTGATCGCCGCGCGTGAAGACAACAAGAGCGACCCGCGCATTGCGCGCTTCATCAAGGCGTACCAGTCGGACGAGGTGAAGGCGTTTGTGGCCAAGCAGTTTCCGGGAGCCTACTCCACCTCCTGGTAAGGCGTAGCGGCTGCGTCCTGCGTCCTGCGCCCGGGCGCGGCGTCGGCAATCAGGCGTATTTCCCCGTCAGCCCGCCGTCCACGACCAGCTCGGTGCCGGTGATGTACGACGCCTCGTCCGACGCCAAAAAAGCCACCGCTTTCGCCACTTCCCACGGCGTGCCCATGCGGCCCATCGGCACTTGCTTGTCGCGCGCGGCCAGCGCGGCTTGCAGGTTGTCGGGGTCGAACATGCGCGCCACGTTCTGCGCCACGCGCGGCGTGTCGATCAGCCCGGGGATCACGGTATTCACACGGATGCCGTCAGCGGCATATTGCTGCGCCGCCATGCGCGCAAAGTGAATGACGGCGGCCTTGCTGACGCTGTAGGCCAGGTGCGGGTAACCGGTGTACCGGATGCCTGCAATGGACGACACCGTGACGATGGCGCCGCCGGCCTGTTGCCGCATCACGGGCGCCAGCAGGCGCGTGGCGATCAGCAAACTGGTCACGTTCACCTGCTGGATGCGGTCCCAGTCTTGCAGCGAAATATCCTCGGGCCCGCCCACCTTGCCGATGCCCGCATTGGCTTGCAGGATGTCGATGCGACCATAGCGGCGCAGCGCGGCGTCCACCGCTGCCTGCATGGCGTCCGGGTCGGCCACGTCCGCCTGCACGGCCAGGGCGCTGCCGCCGATTTTTTCCACTTCATGGGCGGCATCCTGCGCAGCCGCCAGGTTCACGTCCAGCGCCACGATGGCTGCGCCTTGCCGCGCCATCGTCACGCAACTGGCACGGCCGATGCTCCAGCCGCTGGCGGACGCGCCTGCGCCGGCCACCAGCGCAACCTTGCCCGCCAGTCGGGTATCGGTGCCCTGCGCCGCCGTCATGCCGGTTCCCCGTCCTCGTGCTGATGCGTCTTGCCCTTGCCGACGTAAGGGATGGCGTGGTCGATGGTTTCCCAGATGTAGCGGCCCGACGGGCTTTGCTGTTCTTCCGCCACGTGCGACACCAGGCCGGCCGCGCGCGAGATCACGGCAAAGCCGCGCATCAGATTCGTGGGTACGCCGATTTCGCTAAGCAACGCGGCCACCGCGCCCGTGGCGTTGATGGTGATGTGCTTGCCATAGGTCTCGTCCACGGCGGCGGCCAGCAGGCGCAGCGCGTTCAGCGACGCGCCCTCCAGGTCCGGCTCGGCCTCGGCCAGCGCCAGCAGCTTGATGGAACGCGGGTCGTCGGGCTTGTGCAGATGGTGGCCAAAGCCGGGCAGCGCCTGGCGCTGTTCGCGGAATTCGCGCGCGATGGCCAGCGCTTCGGCACGGCCGTCCGCCGCCTGCTTGATGCGGTCCAACAGGCGCGAGCAATTTTCCATGGTGCCCACGAATTGGCTGCCCACCGCCATCAAGCCGGACGCCACCGCGCCTTGCAGGTTTTCGGGGGCGCTCATGTAGATCAGGCGCGTGGCGATGGCGCTGGGCGTCATGCCATGTTCCATTAGCGTGACCAGCACCGCGTCCACGATGCGCATGTCCACCGGGCGCGCGTCGCGGCCCAGGATCTGCATGATCATGACTTCGGTAAAGGTCTTCTTGCCGATCAGGTCGTCAACCAGATCGACGTCGCGATACGACATGCCGGTCAGGTGATGGGCGCAAAGGCGGGTTTCAGGTGGGTTCATGGCGTCTCCTTTTGTGCGGCGTCGCGCACGGCATTCTTCAGGACCTTGCCTACGCTGGAGCGTGGCAGGCTGTCGTGGATATGGAATTGCTTGGGCGTGGCGACTGGCCCCAACAGCGCGCGCACATGCGCCTTCAGCGCGTCGGTATCGGCCTGGGCGCCGGGGTGGAACTGCACGGCGGCGTGCACGGCTTCGCCCCATTTGTCGTCGGGCAGGCCGAACACCGAGCATTCGTACACGGCCGGGTGCGAGGACAGCGCGTTCTCGACATCGACCGGGTACACGTTGAAGCCGCCGGTGATGATGACGTCGCGCAGCCGGTCTTTCAGGAACAGATAGCCGCGTGCGTCGATCAGGCCCGTGTCGCCGGTGTGCAGCCAGCCGTCCACCAGGGTTTCGGCGGTTTTCTCGGGCAGGCGCCAGTAGCCCGTCATCGTCAGGTCGCCCTGCACCACGACTTCGCCGATTTCACCGCGCGGCAACAGCGTGCCGTCGGGCGCCATGATGGCCACGTCGGACAGCCACGTCGCCCGCCCGACCGAGGCGCGGTTGCGCGGGTCGTTCAAGTCCGACGGGCGCAGCACGGTGGCGATTTGGGGCGCTTCGGTCTGGCCATAGGTGGTGCCCAGCACGGGGCCGAAGAAGTCGCGCGCGCGGTCTATTTTTTCGGGCGGCATCGGCGCGCCGCCGTAGATCAGGTTGCGCAGCTTGGGAAAGTCGGCGCGCGTCACGCCGTCCTGCGCCATGATCATGTAGATCAGCGTGGGCGGCATGAAGCTCAGCGTGCCGCCGCGCTGGCGAAACGCGGCGGTGATGGTGGCCGGCGTGACGCTGTCCAACAGCAGGTGCGCGCCGCCGCAGGCCAGTATGGGCAGCATGTAGGTGCCCGTGCCGTGCGTGATGGGCGCGGACACCACGTAGCGGTCCTCGCACGTCAGCTGCCAGCTGGCGATCTGGTTGATGATGCCGGCGTTCCACGCGCGGTATGGTTGCATGACGCCCTTGGGCAGCCCGGTGGTGCCACCCGTGAACTTGATGGCCTGCGTGGCGTCACGGGACAGCGCGTGGCGCGTGGGCTCGTGTCCGGCGTACCGACGCAGCAGCGCGTTCAGGCGCGGGCTTGCGCCAGTGCGGTTGCTCGTGCCCTGGTCGCTGCCCGTGGAGGCGTCGGCGTCAGTGGCTGCCCCCATGTCAGCGTCCGCCCCTTCATCGTCAAGATGAATGCGTGCGCCGTCCGCCCACGGCGCCAGCGGGTCGCCGGTGGCGTCCACGATGACGATGGACGGCGTGGTCGCATCCAGGATGCGCCCGATCTCGCGCGCGGTGCTGCGATAGTTAAGCGGGACCCAGATCTTTCCGCTGGCCAGCACGGCCAGCAGCGCCAGGATGTGCCGCGCGGAATTTCCGGCGCACAGGGCCACGCGCGTTTGCGGTTCGGGGTCCAGGTCTTGCAACGCGGCCGCCAGGGCGCGGGTACGGGCGGCCAGTTCGGCGTAAGTCACCGTGCCTTCGGGCCCGTCCAGCGCAATGCGTTCGGGATACTGCTCGGCCGCGCGGAAAAAGAAATCGATCGGGTACACCCTGTGCTCCTGAAAACTAGTTGGCCTTGATGTCGGCGCGTTTGACGACGGCGGCCCATTTGTCGATTTCGCTGTCGATCTTCTTGGCGAAGGTCTCCGGCGTGTTGGGCGCGGCCGGCGCGTAGAAACCGGCCTGCTTGTAGGACGCCTGCAAGGCGGGGCTGGCCAGTGCCTGGTTCAGCGCTTCGTTCAGGCGCGCGATGACGGGTTGCGGCGTGCCGTCGGGCGCGACCAGGCCAAACCACGATTCCACGTCAAAGCCCGGCAAGCCGGATTCAGCCAGCGTGGGCACGTCCGGCGTGGCGGGCAGGCGCTGCGGCGACGTCACGCCAATTGCTCGCAGCTTGCCGGCCTGCACGTGCGGCAAGGACGAGGGCAGGTTGTCGAACATGGAATCGACCTGGCCGCCCAAGAGGTCGGCCACGGCCGGGCCGCTGCCGCGATACGGCACATGCAGGATGTCGGTGCCCGTTTCCATCTTGAACAGCTCGCAAGACAGGTGAATGGACGAGCCGCTGCCGGACGATGCGCAGGTCAGCTTGCCCGGATGCACGCGGGCATAGGCGATGTATTCCTGCACCGTCTTGACCGGCACCTTGGGATTGACCACCAGAATGTTCGGAATGGTCGCGACCAGCCCGACCGGTTTGAAGTCCTTGATGAAGTCGTAGTTCAGCTGGCTGTACAGGCTGCGGTTGATCGTGTTGGCGATGGACCCCACGTACAAGGTGTAGCCATCAGGCGCGGCGCGCGACACGATCTCCGCGCCGATATTGCTGTTGGCGCCCGTCTTGTTTTCCACGACGAAAGTCTGGCCCAGCGCCTCGGACAGCGACTTGGCCATCAAGCGCGCGACGATATCGGTGGCGCCGCCGGCCGCGTAGCCCACCACCAGCGTGACGGGGCGGTCGGGGTAGGGCTTGGCGGCCACGGCAGGGGCGCTGGCGACCAGCGCGCTGCCCAGGGTCACCGCAAAGGCGGCAAGCCGCCTTGTGAATGCAGTCTTCATGAATGTCTCCGTCCTGTTTTGTCTAATATTTGGACAGATCTTCGTCTGCCCGTTTTGATATTGGGCTTTGATGCAGGCGTCAGCAACGCAGGGTGTCCAAAATATGAACAAAGCGGAATCGGAGTCGGCATTGCAGTCCTCGGGGCCCGTGGTCTTGCGCCGGGGCCTGCGGGTGCTAGGGGTGTTGCGGCAAGCGGGGGCGGGGGGCATGCACGTCACCGACATCGCTCGCGCGGCGGGTATGCAGCGCTCTACCGCGTATCGCTACCTGGAAGTGCTGGTGCAGGAAGGCTATGCGCTGCGCGAGTCCGAGGCGCCGCGCTGGCGCATCGCGGAACTGGGCGTGATGATGGCGGGCGACCCGCATGCGCAGGCTGTGCGCGGCCTGCGGCCGGTGCTGCGCCAGATCAGCGACGTAACGGGGGATTCCGCCTTTCTGATTTGCCGCGCGGCAAACGATTCGCTATGCCTGCATCGCGAAGTGGGCAATTACCCGGTGCAGGTGTTGGCGGTAACGGTGGGGCACCGCCAGCCGTTGGGCGTGGGCGCGGCCGGCCTGGCGTTGCTGGCGGCACTGCCGCCGGCCGAGGCCGATGAAGTGGTGACGCAAAACGAAAAGGCCTTGCGCGCCTATGGCGGCATGACGGGTGTGCAGATGCGGCGGCTGGTCGAGAACACGCGCGACCGGGGTTGGTCGGTGGTGGGCAACGCGGCGGTGCCCGGCGTGCTGGGTGTTGGCGTCGCCGTGTGCGACGTCAACGGTTATCCGCGACTGGCGGTCAGCGTATCCAGCCTGATCGACCGGATGCAGGCGCCGCGCCAGCGCAGCATTGCGGAACTGATCCGCGGCCAGCTGGCGCAAGACGACATCAAGCCGCGGCCGGGGTCGGCGCGCGATACGTCTTCTGGTAGTGCACCGTGAACGTATTGAACGCGTCCAGCGCCTTTTTGGGGTCGTGGCCCGGCTTGACCAGAAAGCTGCTGAAGCCGACGCGCGCCTGGTAGTGGATGGTGTCGATCATCACGTCGCCCACCGCGCGCAGTTCGCCCGTCCAGTGGTATTGCGTGCGCAAAAGCTGCGCCAGCGAATAGCCACGGCCGTCGGTGTAGTTGGGAAAGTCCACGGCGATGAAGGCGATACCGGAGGGGTCCAGCGTGCCGTCGGGCTCAGCCAGCTCACGCAGGTCGGCGTCGGGTTCCAGCAGCACGGCCACGGGATGCTTGTGGCGGCGCAAGGTGGCGCGCGAGGTTTTCCAGATGGAAAGCGGCACGATCCAGCCGGGCTCGTCGGTGGGCACCTGGCCCTCGGCGGCCACTTCGGGTTCGGGCACGAAGGGACGCGCGGTGTCGGCTTGCAGGCGGCCGTCACGAATCAGGTGCGGGCCGGGGGCGTCGTGGGCGTAGAGGTCAGGCATGGGCGGGTTCGGCGCTTTGTACGGGTTTGGCGAAGGCGGGATCGGCGTAGACGTCCTGCTTGAAGGGGTCGATGCCGACGCGGTCCACCACATCGATGAAGCGTTCGGTTTCGCTGTCGCGCAGGCCCAGGTAGGTGCGGATCAGGCGGTCGACCACGCCGGGCACCTGGTCGCGTGCGAACGAGGGGCCGATGATGCGGCCCACGGCAGCGCCGCCGCCGCGCGTGGATTCCAGGTCGGGCAGGGGCTTGGCCGCGCCGTTCTGGCGGCCACCCAGCGTGACCTGATACCACTCTTCGCCGGCCTTATCGACGCCCAGGATGCCGATGTGCCCCACGTGGTGGTGGCCACAGGAATTGATGCAGCCGGAAATGTTCAGGTCTAGTTCGCCGATTTCGAACAGGTAGTCCAGGTCGTCGAATTGGCGTTGGATGGCTTCGGCCACGGGGATGGATACGGCGTTGGCCAGCGCGCAGAAGTCGCCGCCCGGACAGGCGATGATGTTGGTCAACAGGCCGACGTTGGGCGTGGCCAGGTTCAGCGCTTCCAGCTTCTGCCAGAGCTCGTGCAGGCGGGCGCGGCGCACGTCGGCCAGAATCAGGTTCTGTTCGTGCGAGACGCGCAATTCGCCGTAGCCATAGGCATCGGCCAGGTCGGCCACGGCGTCCATCTGGTCGGCGGTGATGTCGCCGGGCGGCACGCCGGTGGGTTTCAGCGAGACGGTGACGGCGGCGTAGCCCGCGACCTTGTGCGCATGCACGTTGGTGCGCAACCAGCGCGCAAAGCGCTTGTCGCCGGCGGCCAGCGCGTCGGTGTTGTCGGCATCTTGCGCGGCGGCGGCATCGTATTGCGGCCACACGAAGCGGGCCTTAATGCTGTCCACGAAGTCCTGGGTGATGGTGTCGGGGCCGTCTTTGATCAGCTGCCACTGTTCATCGACCTGCTGTGCATAGACCTCGGGCGTCAGGTCCTTGACCAGGATCTTGATGCGCGCCTTGTACTTGTTGTCGCGGCGGCCGTGCAGGTTATAGACGCGCAGCGCGGCTTGCAGGTAGGTCAGCAGGTGCTGCCATTGCACAAACGGGTTGATCAGCTTGCCGACGATGGGCGTGCGGCCCATGCCGCCGCCGACCCACACGCGAAAGCCAAGCTTGCCATCGCGTTCAACGGCTTGCAGGCCGATGTCGTGCACGCCGACGGCCGCGCGGTCTTGCACGGCGCCGCTGACGGCAATCTTGAATTTGCGCGGCAGGAAGGCAAATTCGGGGTGCAGCGTGGACCACTGGCGAATGATCTCGCACCACACCAGCGGGTCGACAAGTTCATCGGGCGCGACGCCGGCGAAGTGGTCGGTGGTGGTGTTGCGGATGCAGTTGCCGCTGGTCTGGATGGCGTGCATCTGCACGGTGGCCAGTTCGGCCAGGATGTCCGGCACGTCTTCCAGGCGGGGCCAGTTGAACTGGATGTTCTGGCGGGTGCTGAAGTGGCCGTAGCCACGATCCCATTTGCGGGCGATGTGAGCCAGCGTGCGCAGTTGGCGCGACGCCAGCATGCCGTAGGGAATAGCCACGCGCAGCATGGGGGCGTGGCGTTGGATGTACAGGCCGTTCTGCAGGCGCAGAACGCGGAATTCATCTTCGGTGAGCTGGCCGTCGAGGAAGCGGCGCGTCTGATCGGCAAACTGCGCCACTCGCTGCTCGACAAGCTGCTGGTCGACGGGGTCATACACGTACATGTCTACTGCCCTTGTGGTCTTCTCGGTCTATGCCCTGTAGCGTCCGGCGCGCAGCGTCGGAAAAGGGGATTCATAACCGTAACAGCCAGCAGACGGCAGCGTCTAAGTCATTCTCGTAATAAAGAAATAAGGCCCCCACGCTTCGCGCCTTCGGCGCTCTCTGCCCCCCAAGGGGGCGTTTCCTCCCTTGGGGCGGCCCGGCGGGAGGAATAAGGCCCCCACGCTTCGCGCCTTCGGCGCTCTCTGCCCCCCAAGGGGGCGTTTCCTCCCTTGGGGCGGCCCGGCGGGAGGAATAAGGCTCCCACGCTTCGCGCCCTTCGTGCGCTCTCTGCCCCCCAAGGGGGCGTTTCCTCCCTTGGGGCGGCCCGGCGGGGGGAATAAGGCCCCCACGCTTCGCGCCTTCGGCGCTCTCTGCCCCCCAAGGGGGCGTTTCCTCCCTTGGGGCGGCCCGGCGGGAGGAATAAGGCCCCCACGCTTCGCGCCTTCGGCGCTC